>JAEYVD010000659.1 GCA_023432075.1 Pseudomonadota bacterium
CCTGCCGCGCAGGCTTCGATCAGGTTCTGGCCGCCCAGCGGCGCAAAGCTGCCTGCCACGATCGCCACGTCCGACGCCGCGTAATAGAACGCCATTTCGCCCAGCGTATCGCCCAGCAGCACGGCCGTATCCGGCGACACGGCCCCGCCGGCCGAACGCCGCGCGAACGGCACTTTCGCGTTCGACAGCAGGCCCGCCGCTTCGTCAAAGCGTTGCGGATGCCGCGGAATCAATAGAAAGAGCGGTGCGCCCGGTGCGGCCGCGTGGCGCTTGATTGCCTCGATGAACGGGGCGTCTTCGCCCTCGCGCGTGCTGGCCACGGCCACCACCGAACGTCCCAATTGCGCGCGCCATGCGTGTCCGGCCTCGACCTGCGCGGCCGGCAGCACAAGGTCAAACTTGAGATTGCCGGTGATCTCGGCCGCGGGGGCCCCGGCCTGCGCCAGCCGGCCGGCATCTTCCGCCGTCTGCGCCAGCACTTTGTCCAGACCCGCCAGCGCCTCGCGCATCACGCTGCCCATCCGGCGCGCCTGCCGCAGCGACGACGCGGAATAGCGCGCGCTGACGAGCGCCATTGGCACCTTGGCCTGCCGGGCCGCTGCCAGCAGATTGGGCCAGATCTCGCGCTCCATCAGCAGGCCGCAGCGCGGCCGGTGCGCCGCCATGAAGCGGCGGGTCGCGCCGGGAAAATCGTAGGGAAGCCAGGCCTGGCGCAGTTGCCCGTGGGCGATTGCGTCCCTGAACAGGCGCTCGCCCTCGGCGCGGCCCGTCGCCGTCGTGTGCGTCAGCAGCACAGGCAGGCCGCGCGCCAGCAACGCATTCAAGAGCGGCAGCGCGGCCCGTGTCTCGCCCAGGCTGACGGCATGCACCCAGACGGGATTGTCCGGCGCCTGCGAGGCGGGCTCGGGGCGGCCGAAACGCTCGGGAGAAAAGATTTCCCAGCGGCCGCCGGCGCGTTTGGCGCGGCGGGCCATCCACAGCCATATCAACGGCGCGAGGGTCCGGAGCGCCAGCGTGTAGACGCCGCGGTTCATGTCACTGGGCGGCGAGCGCCTGCTCGACCGAGGCCATGACGGCCTCACGCGACGGCGAGGCGCCGCGGTCGCCCAGGCTGGCGGTGTAGTTGGATCCGACCAGGGGGGTGCGCACGGGGGTGGACGCGCGGTAGATGCCGATCGTGGGACGGCCCAGCGCGGCCGACAGGTGCGTGAGGCCGCTGTCCAGCCCCACCATCAGGCGCGCGCCGGCAAGCAGCTTGGCCACTGCGGTCAGATCCATGCGGGGCATCACCTCGGCCCCTTCCATGCCGGCCACCAGCAGCTGGGCGCGCTCGGCTTCCTGTTCGTTGCCCGCCAGCAGCTTGAGCGTGCAGCCGGCCTCGCGCAGACGGCGGAACACCACACGCCAGTCCTCTTCGGGCCACAGCTTGTCGTCGCGGCTGGCCGACGGCATGATCACCGCATAGCCGCGGTCCGTGTCCAGGTGGTGCAGCCGGGGCAGCTCGGCGGCGTTCAGGCCGCCGCTGCCCACTTCCACGACCGGCTCGGGCGCCTGGGTGGCCTGGCGCGCGAAGGACTGCAATCCAAAATCCGGCAGGCCGGCATGCTGGTAGCCGAACGTCAGCCCGGCCAGCTTGCGCTGGCGGATCACGGCGGGCTGCCAGAACTCGACGCGATGGCGCACGTTGTAGAACAGCGAGGCCAGCGGTTCGCGCGCCGACCGCCAGTCCAGCCCGTGCTTGACGCCCTGCGTCTGGCGCACCAGCCAAGCCGACTTCAAGAGGGCCTGCATGTCCAGGACGACGTCATAGCGCACGGCGCGCAGGCGCTCGCGCAGCGCGCGGCGCTCGGCCCGCACCTGCGCGGACCACCACGACTTGCGCCAGCGCCGGTGCGCGACCTTGATGATGTCGTTGACGGCGGGATGCCACGACGGGATCTCGGCAAACGCTTCCTCGACGACCCAGTCGATCTGCGCGTCCGGCACATGCCGGGCGATATCCGTGATCGCCGGCAGCATGTGGACGAGATCGCCCAGGGAAGACGTGCGGACAATGAGAATGCGAGTGGGCATCAAGAAGAATGCAATGGTTCAGGCCGTGTGCAAGCGTCGATCACGGTTGCTTGGACCAATTGAAAGGCAATGGAAAATCCTGAGAATCCCGGCAATTTACAACAAACCGCCGGATCCATGCGCGTCCGGCGCCCCGCCTAGGGTTCGAACTTTGAAGGCCGATAGCCCAGATCGCGTTGAGCGTCGTCGTGGGCGAACACCAGGTCTTCGTTCATGCGTTCCGCCATGCCGACCGACCAATGCCGGTAGCGCGGCACGAGTCGCACGCCCGCCAGCGCAAGCTTGAAAACGCCCAGCGGCACCGTCAGGATGCGCGGCCGCTTGCCCATCGCCGCGAACACCCGGGCCACCATCTGCCGGTATTGCAGGGTTTCGCCGCCCGACAGGTTGTACGCCTGATTGGCCGCCGCAGGCGCGGTGACGGCCGCAACGCTTGCCGCCGCGATATCGGCGGCCTTGACGGGCTGCCGCAGCCCGCGCGCGGCGCCAAACACCGGGAAGACGCCGAACCGGCGGATAAAACGGGCGATTTCGGAAATGTTGCCGTCGTGCTCGCCCCCGTAGATCAGGGTGGGACGCAGGATCACGTACTCGACGCCGGACGCTTCGGCCCAGGCGATCAGCGCGTCCTCGGCGTCGATCAGCTTGCGTGCCAAGGCCTGTTCGGATTCCACCGAGGACGACGTCTTCGTGAACCGGCTGGTCGAAGACAGGGCGACGATCCGCTTCGCGCCGCTAGCGCGCAGCGCGTCGAAATACTGCGGCAGGATCCAGATGGGCGCCAGCGACACCCATGCCGCAATGTCTTGGTCGCCAAACACCGATTCCGGTTTGCCGCCGGCCTCGGGAAGCGCGCGCCACTGGACGCCATCGTCCGCGGACGCGGCGCGCCGGCGGGAATAGGCAATGGGCGCGAATGACTGGGCCTTCAGTTCGCTCAGCAGCGCGGCGCCCACCAGACTGGTCGCGCCCAGCACGCCCACGCGGCGCGTATCGGGGCCGGCCATCATGACGACGCCGCCGTGCGCGCGGCAACGTCCGCGACGCCTTCGGAACCGGCGTCATGCACCTTGGGCGTGTACTCTGGCACCCATCGCAACAACCCGGCGCGCACGACTTCGTCGCTGTAGGTCTTGCTGCTTTCCAGCCATTCGGTCAATTCCCGCAGGAACGCCGGCGGCACGGGACGGGACCGCGCGATGCGCAACTTCGTATGCGGCGTCGGCCGCGTCTGTTCGCAATCGGCCAGCAATTCTTCATAGAGCTTTTCGCCCGGCCGCAGCCCGGTGAACTCGATCCGGATCTGCTCTTCGTCGTACCCCGACAGGCGAATCATGTTGCGGGCCAAATCCACGATCTTGACCGGATACCCCATGTCCAGCACGTGGATCTCGCCCCCATCTCCCATGGCGGCCGCCTGCAGCACCAGCTGCGCGGCTTCGGGAATCGACATGAAATAGCGGGTGATGTCGGGGTGCGTGACGGTGACCGGACCGCCGTGCTGGATCTGCTGATGGAACTTCGGGATGACGCTGCCCGTGCTGCCCAGCACGTTGCCGAATCGGACGATGCCAAAGCGCGTCCCGCCGTTTTCGGCCTGGAAGGCCTCACACACCATCTCGGCCAGGCGCTTGGTCGCCCCCATGACATTGGTCGGGTTGACGGCCTTGTCGGTGGAAATCAGGACGAAGCGTTCCGCTTTGTGCCGCTGCGCGCACTGGGCCACGACCAGCGTGCCGCCCACGTTGTTGCGCACCGCCTGCCACGCGTTGTCGACTTCCATCAGAGGGACATGCTTGTACGCCGCGGCGTGAAAGATCACTTGCGGCCGGTAGCGCGCAAAGATCTCGTCCATGCGCTCGGCGTCCTTCACGTCGCCTGCCAGCGTCACCAGGCTGACCCCCGGCCAATGCGTGGAAAACCATTGCTCGATCTTGTAGAGCGCGTATTCGCTCGTTTCAACCAGCACGACGCGCGCCGGCGCAAAACGCACGAGCTGATGGCACAGCTCGCTGCCGATCGACCCGCCGGCGCCGGTGACGAGCACGGTGGTGCCCCGCAAAAGGGTGCTGACATGGGCCGAATCGATCTGCACCGGGTCGCGGCCCAGCAGATCCTCGATCTCCACGGGCCGCATCTGGCTGATGGCCACGCGGCCGCTCATCAGGTCGTCCACCTCGGGCAGCACAAAGACCTGCGCGCCGGAATGCACGGCCAATTCGGTCACGCGGCGCTTGACGTCCGCCGCGGCGCCCGGCATGGCCAGGATGACGTGCCGCGCCTTGAACTCCTGCAACACGCCCGGCAGGCGATCCAGCGAACCCACGACCGGGTAGCCGCCCAGTTCCCGGCCCCACTTCTTGGGATTGTCATCGACGAGCGCGACGATCTGCCAGTCCGGACTGCGCTCAAGCTCGCGCACCAGCGAAGCAGCGCGCATGCCCGCGCCCACCAGCACCACCGGCTTGCCCTGGGCGATCAGGCCGCCGTACAGGCGGTGTTCCTTCCACATCCGCCACGCCGCCCGGCCGCCGCCCATGAACAGGAGCAACAGCAGCGGGTACAGCAGGAACAGCGAGCGGGGAATCGAAAATGAGGGGGGAACCAGGTTGGCGACGATCAGCAGCGCGACCGCCGACACCGCCACGGCCTTCAGGACGCGCTTCAGGTCGGGCAGGCTGGCGAACAACCATATCCCGCGATAGAGACCGGCCCAGCGGCAGGCGATGGCGTGCACGATGAGCAGCAACGGCAGGCCGAACAGCATCTGGTTGCCATAGCCCACCGGCCACTCGAAATTGAAGCGCAGCAGAAACCCACCCACCCAGGCGACGAGGGCCGCGACCAGGTCGAACAAAAACACCATGAGTGAGCGAAATGCGATGGGTAACGGCACGGTCTACGTCCTGCTGCGTCCAGTTAAAGGATTGACAAGAAATTCGGTCAACGCGAATCAATTGCTCAGCGCGGTTCCCGGGGGATACACCGTGTCTGGGGGAACGACCACGCCATACCCGGCACAGCAGCCTGCCTGCAGCCAGGCGCCCGCGCCGACTTTCACGCCGCCAGCCAGATGCACACCGGTGCCCAGGTGCGCATAGCTGTCCAGATGGGTATCGTGATCCGCGGTGCTGTGCGCATTCAGGATGGACCCCGTGCCAATATAGGCGCTCGCGCCGACCATCGCCATCGCCAGGATGGCCGTGCCTGCCTCGATGGTGGCGCTGGGACTGACGCTGGCCGCCGGATGAACCACCGTCGCCAGGGGCAAACCCGCGGCTTCGATGGCCTTAACCCAGCTGGCGCGCAACGCGTTGTTGCCGACTGCCGCAATCGCTTGCGCTTGATCGGCCGCCAGGCCGCTCAAACCAGCCAGATTGGACACGACCTTGCGGCCCGCGGCCTCTTGCACGGCGGGCCAGCGATCGTCAACGAACAGGATCTCCTGCCAATTGCCGCTGAGTTCGGCGGCCTCGGCCACCGCGCGACCGTGCATGCCCGCCCCGATAATCACTAGCGATCTCGCCATCGTCTCTTATTGTCCCTTTTTGTCACCCCAACCGAGCGGCATCTGCCGGCAATTCATGCCGCTCGTCATTGTGGGCGCCTGGTCTTCGTGGTCTCAATCCAAGACACGAAACGGAAGTGTAGCAATACGGCCGCAAGCGCCCGCCGCCCTTGCCTCGCGCCCCCAGAGGGCGTGCACCGACGTTATCACGCGGTCCGGCAGGAACGGATGGGCGCGGCACACGCCCGCGGCGCCGTGTCAGGACGCCTGCGGGTGCTGCCCCTTGTTCTCGGGAACACCCGCCTTGCAGCCTATCGCAAGCGCCAGCAAAGGGCCATACGCCAAAGGCACGCCTGCCAGCGGCGAGATCCAGCCTCGCGCCACGCAAAGTGCGATGGGAAACAGCCAGAACACGTTCAGCGCAATGACCGTCAGCAGGACCGGTTTGTGCGCGCCGAATCGGCGCGTGGCGTGTTGGTACGCGTGCATGCGATGGGCCATGTAGACGCGCTCGCCGCGTCCTAACCGCCGCAGCAGCGTCCAGGTTGCATCCACCGCAAAGACGCCCAGAAGGATAATCCAGGCCCACAGCAAGGCGGGCTGCTGCCAGGCGCCGTGCAGCGCCAGGCCGCCCAGGACGATACCCAGGAAGCTGCTGCCGGCATCGCCCATGAAAATGCGCGCCGGCGGGAAATTCCACAACAAAAAGCCCGCCACGGCCGCGGCCAGCAGCAGGGGCGCCACAATAGCGCCTTCATGGCCGGTCAGGACATAGATCACGCTGGCCCCGACCGCCGCACAGATCGCCTCCGAGGCAGCCAGGCCATCGATGCCATCCATGAAGTTGTACAAGTTGAGCAGCCAGACCAGCGCAAAGACGCCCAGCACACTTGCCGCCGCCGCCCAGAATGCGGACGCCTGGCCCAGGACTTCCGCGGGCAACCCGCCAAACCACGCCATCAGCCAGGCCGCGCTGCCGAAGTGAACCAACAGCCGCCAGCGGACCGCGACATGGCCGCGGTCGTCCAGAAATCCGATGATCGCCACGGCCGTGCCCGCCCCGCCCAGCGCCACGGCAGTCACCGCGGGCAACAGCCCCAGCCAGACGAGCACCAGCAGGCCCAGCAGAAAGCTCAGCACAAAGGCCACGCCACCGCCGCGCGGGGTGGTGACCACATGCGAGCTACGGCTGTTCGGAACATCAAGCAGGCTGCGGCTGGCCAAGGCATACCGGCGCAGCGCGCCGGTAAGCACCCAGGCCAGACCCAGGGCCGCTGCCAGAATGCACCAGAAAATCACGGTAGGCATGATTCGGCAGTCAGGTGACGGTTCAGGATTTCGACCACACAGTCCGGTTCACATAGTCCGTGTAGCTCAGCACCACGCGCACGACCTGCTTGGACACCGGCCCGCCTTCGTAGTCCTTGACCACGGGAATCACACGCTCGCCGCGGCGGTGCTGGCTGGTGACCACGCGAACCGCGTCGGCCACCCGCTCGGACTTCAGACCGCTCATGATCAGCGTGCCCTCGTCCATGCCTTCGGGACGCTCGTGCGCATTGCGCACGGTTATGGCCGGCAGATTCAGCAGCGACGCTTCTTCGGTGATCGTGCCGCTATCGGACAGCACGCAGAATGCGCCCATCTGCAGCTTGATGTAGTCGAGCAGGCCAAACGGCTTGACGAAGCGGATCAGCGGATGATCCAGCGCGTCGCCCAACGCCTCCAGGCGCTTACGGGTGCGCGGGTGCGTCGACACGATGATCGGGTACTCGTACGTGTCGGCCAGGTGGCGCAGCGTGTCGAGCAGATCGCGCAGGTTCTGCGGCGTGTCCACGTTTTCTTCGCGGTGCACGCTGACCAGGAAGAACTTGTCTTCGGTCAGGCCTTCGCGCGCCAGCACGTCCGACTTCTGGATGTCGTCCATGTAGTACGCCAGCACTTCCTGCATGTGCGAACCCGTCTTGATGATCGTCTCGGGACGGATGCCTTCGGCGATCAGGTAGCGGCGCGCATGCTCGGTCAGGACCATGTTGATGTCGCTCAGGTGGTCCAGCACCTTGCGATTCAGCTCTTCAGGCACGCGCTGATCGAAGCAGCGGTTGCCCGCCTCCATGTGGAACACCGGAATCTTGCGGCGCTTGGCGGCGATCACCGCCAGGCAGGTGTTGGTGTCGCCGTACAGCAACAGCGCGTCCGGCTTTTCCTGCTCGAAGATCTCGTCGGACTTGATGATGACGTCGCCAATCGTCTTGGCCGCGGTATCGCCCGCTGCGCCGAGAAAATAATCCGGCTTGCGAATCTGCAGGTCGTCGAAAAACACCTGGTTCAGTTCGTAATCGTAATTCTGGCCGGAGTGCACCAGCACGTGATCGACCTGGGCATCGAGTTCGGCGATGACACGGCTCATCTTGATGAGCTCGGGGCGCGTGCCAACCAGCGTCATGACCTTAAGCATCGATCTGCCCCCGGATGTATTCCAGATTCAACAGCAATTTCTTCACCCCTTCGACATCCAAACGTTCCGTGTTGTGGGACGTGTAGTCGTCCAACTCGGAAATCTCGGTTTCGCCTTCGACGAAATACTTCTTGTAGTTCAGGTCCCGGTTATCGGCGGGAATACGGTAATAGCGGCCCATGTCTTCGGCCTTTGCCATTTCCTCACGCGAAATCAGCGACTCGTACAGCTTTTCGCCGTGGCGCGTGCCGATCACCTTGAGCGGGCTGTCACCGCCGATCAGTTCCTTGAGCGCAACCGCCAGGTCCGCGACGGTGGAGGCCGGCGCCTTCTGCACGAAGATGTCGCCTTGCTTGGCGTGCTCGAACGCATGCAGCACCAGATCCACCGAATCCTCGAGCGACATCAGGAATCGCGTCATGTTCGGATCGGTCACGGTAAGCGGTTCGCCCGTCTTCAACTGGCTGATGAACAGCGGAATCACCGAACCGCGCGAGGCCATCACGTTGCCGTAGCGCGTTGCGCAGATCACCGGGCCGGATTTGACGGCGACGCGGGACTTGGCCACGACCAGCTTCTCGGCCATTGCCTTGGAGATACCCATGGCGTTGATCGGATACACCGCCTTGTCCGTGCTCAGCACGACCACGCGCTGCACGCCGGCGGCAATCGCGGCGTTCAGGACGTTTTCGGTCCCGATGACGTTCGTCTTGACCGCTTCCATCGGGTAGAACTCGCAAGACGGCACCTGCTTGAGCGCGGCCGCGTGAAACACGTAGTCCACGCCGATCATCGCCTGGGCGATGCTGTCGTAATCGCGCACGTCGCCGATGTGGAACTTGACCTTGTCGTCGGCCAAGGCAATGCGCATGTCCTCTTGCTTCTTTTCGTCGCGGCTGAAGACGCGGATTTCCTGCACATTCGTGGAGAGGAAGCGTTTGAGCACCGTATGTCCAAAGGACCCGGTGCCGCCGGTAATCATGAGAACTTTGTTGTCGAACATAAATTAACCATTCATCCGTTAGGGAACCAGGCGATGCGCGTGCATTTCCCGAATCAGTTCCGGCCATGCGGGAGGCACATAACCCGTGGCCTGCAAGAGGCGGGTGGCATCCAGGGACCGGTCGATCTTCAAGCGATCATCGGCAACGATCTCGATGTTCTTGCCATACACGTCGGCAACGAGCTTGAGGAGCGAATACTTGTCTATCGGCGCAACCGCGCAATGGTACAGGCCATGCAGCTCGGGACGCGGAATCACGAAATCCTTCATGACCCGGGCCAGCTCGGTGGTGGGCAAGCCGGAGAAAACCGCACGCGTGAAACCCTTGACGGATCCCGTCTGCGACAGGAACCAGTCCACCAGCGCCACATTGCTGCCCAATTCGTGGCCGATGATCGACGTGCGCAGGGTGATGGCATTGGCGTCGGTGGTCACCTCGCCAATGAACTTGGACTTGCCATAGAGATCTTCGGCATCGGAAGGATCCGATTCCAGGTACATGCCCTTGCGTCCATCGAACACGCAGTCGGTGCTCACGTGGATCAGGCGGGCCGATGCCAGCGC
Source organism: Pseudomonadota bacterium (assembly GCA_023432075.1). Classification (GTDB taxonomy): domain Bacteria; phylum Pseudomonadota; class Gammaproteobacteria; order Burkholderiales; family Burkholderiaceae_B; genus Achromobacter. The sequence goes on from JAEYVD010000659.1 coordinate 9,607, forward strand.
GCACAGGCGCGACAGACGGTGCGGCAGCATGGCGTTCACGGGCAACGCGGCCAGCGGGTCCTTGGCATCGGCCAATTGCTTGATGAGGCCAATACAGTTGATGACCACGTCCGGCTTGACCCGGCCCATCACCGAAACCAGGGAGTCGTTATCCAGCACGTCGACGCCGGTCAGGAGGTTCTTGCGAACGCGCTCGTCGAAATAACGCATTCCCGCCGCGCTGCGCAGCGTGCCCCACGTCTCGAATGCCGGGTCCTCGCTGAAGCGCGCGAAAACCGCGCTGCCCAGCATGCCCGTTACGCCCAGGACCAAAATTTTCATACTAAACCTTCTCTTTCAAATCCAGTTTCTCGGAAAGAATACTCATTAATCTGTCCACCTGCCGGGTTATCTCATAATGCTCAAGATAGAACCGGCGCCCTGCTGCGGCAAGGGCATCGCGCTCGCTTTCATCCATGGCATGCAAACGCCCGATGCAATCGGCCAAGCCCTCTGAATCCTCGGCGGCGCATACCAGCCCGGCGCCCGCGCTGCGAATAACTTGCGCACCCGCCCCATCCAACGCCCCGATAATGGGCCGGCCCGCAGCCAGATAAGCCTGAACCTTGCTGGGTATCGTCTGCGCCAGAATGGCGTCCCGGTTCAGCGTCACCAAAAGCGCCCCCGCCCTGCCAAAGATATGCGGCATCTGGTCGTTCGGATAGCGGCCAGCCAGCACGACGTTGGAGAGACCTTCCCGGTCCACCTCGTCGCGGATTCGGCCGAGCATGCTGCCGCTGCCCACCAGGACGATCTTGCAATCCGTGCGCCCTTTGAGCTTGCGCGCGGCAGCCAGGATCGTGTGCAACGATTGCGCAGTGCCAAGGTTACCCGCAAAGACCACGCAAAAACTGCGCTCCAGCGTGGCCAGCAGCTCGGCCGGCAGCGTGCAAGGGCTGAGCGCCGCTGTCTGGGGATCCGGGCTGGAATTGCCGTAGTAAACGATCTTGCGCGCCGACGCCAGGCGCGCCACCGGCGCCCGGAAGGCCTCGGACTGCACCAGCAACAACGATGCGGCACCATATATCGCGCGCACCATCAACCCGACGCCGCCCAGAATGGCGCGGTTGCGCACGAATCCGGTTGCGCTCAGGCTTTCGGGCCAGAGATCCTGAATCCAGATTGCCAATGGCAATTTCTTGCGCCATTTGAGGTAGATAGCCGGAATTACCGATGTGATCGGCGAAAATGCCACCGCCAGCACCACGTCGAAGTCCTTGTGCCCGACCGCCCGGAATCCATGACGCAGGCCGTTCACGACAAAGGACAGGTAATTGAGCACCAGATTCTTGCCACCGCCTGCGCGCCGCGTGCGCAGCGGCACCCGGTGTATCACCGTGCCGTCGTCCAACCGCTCTTGTGTGCACCCTGCTTCGGTATAGCCATCGAACAGCTTGCCATCGGGGTAGTTGGGCTTGCCGGTCAGGACTTCCACCACATGACCCTGCGCCGTCAGCGCGCGAACGAAGTCGTTGATGAAGAATTGCTCCGGCCAGAAATACTGGGTGACGATCAGGATTCTCACGGCGCGCTCGCTGCGGAAGCGCCGGCGCGCAACCGGGCCCAGAACTGGCCGGGCGTCTCGGGCGCGACGACTGGGCTGGGCGCGGCCAGCTGGCGGCGCACGGCCCGCGCAATCGACGTGGCCGATGCCGGATCGAAGGTCTGGACCGGCACACACACGTCGCGCACGTAATCCAGCTCCGACGCCACGATCGGCAGGCCAGCCTTGGCCGCCTCGATCAGCGGCAGGCCAAACGATTCGCCAAACGACGGGAACACCAGCGCGCCCGCCTGCGCATAAAGCGCCGCCACGTCCTCGCGCGTCAGCTCTCCCAGGTTCTCCACCCGTAGCCCGTGGCGGTTGGCGACGTCAAGAAGCTCCCGCGCCAACACGGCGTCGCGGGCGCCCAGCGTCAGAACGAGGGACGGATAAAAACCGTCTTCGGCCAGCAGCCGCCATGCCTGGACCAGGCGCCGGTGATTCTTGTGCGCCACCCCGTCGGCCACATATACAAAATCCCATTTGGGCGTGTGATCCGCCCGCACCGCCGGATTGCCGGCCGTGATGTCGGCCACGAAAGGCGCGACCCGCACGGGCGGCAGGCGCGTGGCGTTGCCCAGCCAATCCAGCACCTCGCGGCGCATGGTCGGCGTCTGGACCACATATTCGGCAACGCGATGACGAAAGCAGCGCCCGATCGAGCGTTCGAAGAGCAGCCGCAACCGCGTGGGCAAGGGAAACTGCGATAGCCGCACGCCGCGCAGGTAGTTCCTGTTCTGCAAAAACACCACGACACGCGCGCGCGACGGCAGCACGGGCGGCAAGCCGTGGAAACAGAACAGGATGGCTTGCGGCCCCGCCGCCCGCCGCGCGGCGAATTCGCCCCGGAGCCGGGCCAGCGCCGTCGGCGCGACCCAATACACGGATGCTCCCTCGGGGATCTGCACGCGCGGCTGCACGCGGGCATCCAGGAACAGGCGCAGCGGCGCCCCTGCCGGCCAGGCGCCCAGGAGCGCCTGCAGCAGCACGAAGCCGCCGCCGGTATGCACATTGGGCGCGTAAAGGACGACTTCTACAGCCATGTTGGGAAGCAGCTTATGGGCATTGGATATGCGGGAAAGTGGCGTCGCCGTGCCGGCCGGCCAGTGTCAGAGTCCCTCCAGGATCTGGCCGAAGCGCTGCGCGATCCGTTTGCCGCTGAATGTATCCCGGTAGGCCTGATCGCACCAGTCGGCCCCATCCTTGCGCAGCACGTGGTCCACGGCGCCCTCGCCCGCCTTTTCGATTTCTTCGACGTCCGACGGCCGGGCGTGCCAGCAGCCCAGCTGCTTCATGGCGTCCTCGGAGCCGCCCGGCGGCGTCAGGCCGACGATGGGCGTGTCCGCGCCAATATAGTCGGACAGCTTGCTGGGCAGGAATAAATTCTGGCGTACATTGGCTTCGATCAATAGCAGAATGTCCGCGTCGTACATCTGCTCCAGCGATTCCACGAACGAGACGTTGCCCACGGCGCGCACCGTGCCCTCGGGCAGGCGCTTGGCCGACTCGGTGGCGAGCATCTCGGGCGGCACCAAGCCGATCAGTTCGACGCTGAGCAGTCCGCGCAGGTCCGGCCGGCGCTGGAACAGCCGCACCAGTGCCTGGAACAGCGGCTCGGGCGACCGGCGGCCGTACAGGACCCCCACATAGCGCAAAACGATGCGATCGTTCTTGGCCTTGGGGCGCTGCGGGAAAAGCGCCTCGTCAAAGGCGTGGGGAATCACATCCGTGCGGCGGCGCACGGATTCGGGTTGGCCCTGCATCATCAGGTCCAGCGAGTAGCGCGAACTGTGCACGATGAAATCGGCCGCCGCCACGGCGCGCGGCTCGTGGCGGGCGTTCCACATCTTGGTCAGCCGGCTGACCTCAAGCGGGTTGCCCGCCCACGGGTCGCTGAACTGGGCCAGCCACTTCACGTTGGGCCGCGCCTTCTTCACACGCGTCATCACGGCGTTGATCGAATGAAACGGCGACCACGTCATCACGGCGTCGTACTGGCTGAGGTCCATGTCCATGAGCTTGCTGTACGCGGATTCGCGCAGCACGGTCATCAGGTCCGGCACGCGATCGAGCTTGCGGATGGAGGACCGCACAAGGCTCATCAGGTTCTTCGCGGGCCGCAGCCGGTCGATCCGGCCGAATGTCTTCTCCGCGAAAGGCAGCAGGCTGTGGTCCAACGGCAATTCCGCGCAGAACGAGTCCGCGCACACGACGTCGACGTCGTAGCCGGACCGGGCAAGCGCTGCCATCGGCTTGTAGACGGCAGCCGTCATCTGCACCTGCATGGGCGGAAAGGCGTAACTGAACAGCAGAATCCTGCCCTTGTGCGAGTTCGGATGGTCCATGGAAGTCGAAACGTTATCCGGCAACACGGCTGGCTCCCGGAATCAGGCGAATCGCGGCCGCGATGAGGCCGCTGAAGAAAAAGGTGCAGAAGGAAATCAACAGGATCACGAGCGAAACGGGCAGGTGCTCCGACGCAATGCGAATCGCATCGCTATAGCGCACATGCTCAAGGACGACCACGTGCACGAAAAAGATGATGAAGGCGCGGTCGCTCAGCCATTTCGCGATCGCCGCGGCCCGGGCCGGCAGATCGAGCGTCACGAACGCCAGAAACGCCGCCATGGACGCGATGATCACGTTGGGCGTGAAATAGACGTAGGCGCGCTCGACTGCCACGCCGGCCTTTTCGCTGAAGCGCCACGTCAGATAGAACGTGATCGCCGAGCAGATGGCATAGACGGCAATGCACGTCCACCGCGGGATCGCCTTGCGGTCGATGCCGGCCAAGAGCCCGCCCAGGATGAACAGCCCGCCGTACCCAAGAAAGCTGGTGAGCTGCATGATCCGCAGGACCGGCAGCGGCCAATACAGCGGTACGCTGGTGACGGCAAACCAGATCACAAAGAAGTAGACGCCCAGCGCCGGCCGGCTGCGCAGCACTTCGTAGATTGCCTGCAGGAAAGGCAGCAGGATATACAGTCCGACGATCATGTACACGAACCACAGGTGGTACATCGCCGGCTCAGAGAACATCGAGAGCAAACCCGCGCCGTAGCTGCCCAGCGCACCGTTGCGATACAGGTACGCGGCGCTCCAGAAAACCAGCGGGATGAACACCTTCAATACCCGGCGCAGGATGCTGCCGGTGGACACCACCTGCATCCCGGGGCGCAGCAGCATCGCGCCAGAGATCATCACGAACAGCGGCACGGCCACGCGCACGGCGGAATCCAGCGCATTGGCCGACAGCCAGTCGGGCAACGGGCTCTTGCCGAAGGCGTAGAACGCGGCGCCGCAGGAGTGAATCAGGATCACGCCATAGATGGCCACCACCCGGCACAGGTCCGCCCAGGCGGCTCTCTGCCTGCCAGGCACCGCGCCGGACTGTGGATCCGCAATCCCGGTGGTCAACGTATCCGCCGTTGTCATTTTCCCGACCGCCTTCCCTGGATCACCCGTTCGTAAACATCCACCATACGCTCGGCCTGCAAGCGTATGTCGTAGTGCTGCTCGGCCAACTGGCGCGATCTTGCGCCCCGTGCCAACCGCTCCTGCGGATCGCCGATCAGACGCTCCATCGCCGCCGCCAGCGCGGCCGAATCGCGGGACGGCACCGCCAGCCCCGCTTCCGGTGTGAACACGACCTCGGGCAAGGCGGTTCCCTCGAAGCAGATGGTGGGCTTGCCGCACGCCATCGCCTCGACGGCCATCAACCCGAACGAATCAGCCAGCGACGGCATGAGGAACAGGTCAGTGGCACTATAGACGTCCTGCATCACGGCATCGTCATTCGTCCAGCCTAGTTCGACAACCTGAAACCTGTCCTTGAACTTCTCGATCCGGCCCTTGTCGTTGAGCGTCAAGAGGCAGATGGGCACCTGCGTCTGCAGGCGGTCCAACGCCTCGATCACATACTGCAGGCCCTTGAAGTCGTTGACGACCGACCGGAAGCACAGCACCAGCCGATGCGGCTCGATGCCCAGGCGCGCCTTGGCTGCCGCCTGGTCCCCGGGTTTGAAGAAATCCAGATCAAGACCGAACGGCACCTTATGGACGGGCACGCCTTCCAGCAGGGGCGACTGCCGGACCATGTTCTCCATCCAGCGCGAGGCCACCAGAATCTCGAAGTTCGAGCGCCGATAGGCCGCGCGCTTGAGCCGGAAATTCAGCGCCGTCGTGTCATGCTGGATTGCAAAATCGGTCTTCAGATCGGGGCACTGTCCGCAGCCGGTCTTCCAGCGCTGGCACGAAAACGGATGGATGCAGTGGCCCGTCATCGCCCACGGATCGTGCAGCGTCCACAGCGACGGCTTCTCGGCAGTCATCGCGGGCAGCGACTGCATGCTCAGAAAACCGGAATGGATGATGTGATAGTGCACCAGGTCCGCTTCGCGGAACGCCTCCATGCGGCGCATGTGCATGCCGTTGGAATACAGCTGCGATTGCAGCGAGAGTACCTTCTCGACGCCTCGCGTCAGCCGGTTGACCTTGCGCAGCAGCTTGCCGTGCAGGCTCACGACGCCGTCTTCCTGACGGTCCTGCTCCCACACGAAATGCTTGGAGGAAACGCCAAGCGCCTCGAGATGAGGCTTCAGGGAAAGCCCGTTGAAGCGGCGCCCGGGCGACTGGTATCCGTTAACTTGCAAAACTCTCATGGTGTGCCCGCCAATCCTCTTGTGTCGAACCAGGCCTGTTGCGAACGCTGACCATGTATGTTTTTCATGGTTTCCCCTCCGCCTGGCGCTACATGGGATTTAAATCACTCTTGTAATGGCGACAACGCAACCATGCGCTGCTGTTGTCGCCCCGAAAACCGCGTAAGGCTCAGGCAGACATCAGGTGGCTCGTCCGAACAACGCCCGGAATGCACGCCGCCATCGGGAACCGGCTTCGGCAAGCGCCCTGCTTTGATACTGTTCCAGCGTCGTGCGCATGGCGGCCATTTCCGCCGCTTGCGCCTGGATCACCAGCTGCTGGTTGGCGTCATTTGCCTTGGCGTCCTCGAGCAGCGCGCGCATGTGCCGGCCGTCGATGCGCACCAGCAGCTTGGCGGATTTGACGTAGGTGACCCACGGCGCGCCGATACGGCCTTCAACGCCGCCGTTGATCCAATGCTGCACGCTGGATTCCTGGGCGATGTACTTCTCGACGTGGTCGTCGGTGATGCCGATGCTCTGCATCCGCAGCGACTCACGCAACAGTTCCAGGATTTCCAGCGGCGTGCCCTCGGCGGGCTGAGCGCAGCTGGAAACGCTGGCCAGACTGCCAAACAGGCCACGCAGGATGACGTAGGACAGCGTCAGGTCCGATTCGAGCTTCCATTCCTTGTCGAAGAAGGCCAGCTCGCCAGGCGCGACTTCCATGCAGTTCAAGGGCGTCCAGTCGAACAGGGCGCCCGGCACCGCCTTGTCCAGCGACAGCGACACCGCCGGACCCAGATCCGCCTCGCGGCAGATCGCGTCGATCCAGGGCCGCGCCCAGTTGCACACGTCCATGGCGGACCAGCCCGGCGTATTGAGCACCTTCACCAGGCCCAGCCACCAGAGATTGCCTTTCAGATACGGGCCATCGTCGATCGAGTGACTGACCGGCAGCGCCGGCGCGGCTTCCTGCGTCACGCGGTCCCGCGCCGTGCGGACTTCGCCGCCGTCCAGGTAAAAGCGCTTCGCGGTGGCAAACGCCGGATGGCGTTCGACGCTGTAGTGCCAGGCCAGATCCTGCGCCTCGCGCAGCGCGGCCACGGCCTTGTCCGACTTGCCCGCGATGATCAGGAACGAGTTCGCCAGGTCTTCGGCCAGGCCGTTTTCGTGAATCGAACCCCAGGCCTGCTCCAGCGAGAAGGCCGGCACGATCCAGTCAGGCCGGGCGCGGTCGCGGCCGACCGTGCCGGTCAACAGCGGACGGGCCGCAAATTGGCCCTTCGGATCCAGCCCCTTCGACGTCAGGAGGGACACCGGCATGTGATAGTCCGGCAGCGGGAAATACACTTCCTGCGCACTCAATCCGACGGAACCCAGGATGCCCTTGAGTTCATCCAGCCCGAACCGGATGATGGTCTCGGGCCCGTATTGCCCTTCCACGCCGTAGTAGGGCACATCCACGTTGGGCTCGGGAAAGCCCGAGAAATACTTCAGGCCCAGCTTGTTCTGGATGGCGATGACCAGAACGCCGTCGTCATTGAGCTGGCGCGCGGCGTTGGCCAGCAGGTCCAGCTCGGCGCGGTCGCCGCAGTGCGAAAAAATGCGGGCGTATTGCAGTACGCCGATCATCGTCACGACGTCGAACTTCTGTTCGGCGTTGAAGTCTTCGATGCGGTCGCAAACGACAGAGACGTTGTTCAGGTCGGCCGTGCGCTGGCGCGTGATCGAGGCACGATGGGCCGAAGCCTCCAGGGCCACGACGTCGCCGCCCAGCTCACCCAGATACCGCGTGATGATGCCGCAGCCGGACCCCAGTTCCAGCACGCGGCCGCGGCACAGCTTCTCGAGCGGACGCAGGATGTTCGCGCGCACGGGCGACAGGTGACAGGCCGACCGCCAGTCCCAGATGGCCCCCACCAATTCGCGTGAAAACAGCGAGCGATCCTTGGCGTCGGCGATGATGCGCTCGATCTGTTGCTCGAAGTCGGCGCCATCGGTATAGGTGAATTCGGGAATACTGCCGTCCGTCTCCGGAAACAGCATTCCTTTGTGTTCTTTGTAATCCGTCGGAAGATTGTGCATTTCAGTTCTCTATCTTGCCAGGCGCCACCGATTATTCGGAGACGGCATCCATCAAGATCCTGGGTTGAAATCCGATGTCGAAAAGGCCAGTCGCAGGGCGCGGCTCGTCCGCCATCACTCGAAAGACAATCGCGTCGACAATACGATGATGCAGTGAACCGTCTTCGCCCTGAGCCGCGAAGGTGCAGAAATACGTGGCTGGATTAAGCGAGCATTCAAACTCGAATTCCAGCTCCAACGACGTGCCGGCGGTGAAGTCGATGCCATGTTCATCGAGGATGGGATGGGCGCAGCCCGCCAGATCGATCCCCGACGTGGTGCGGATCAGCGCGTAAAACCGGACCGCGGGGCAATCCTCGGTGAACTGGACGCTGCACTTGAGCTTGTAGCGATGGCCGCGAAGAATGTGATTGACCCGCGCGCCGCCCAGCGTCTGAAGCATGGGCGCGGACAGCTTGGCGCCCACTTCGTCGTAGGACAGCGTGTCCGGCACGAAGGTCGCATCGAAGAACGGCTCAAGTCCGCCCGCCGGCGCCGGATCGGCGGCGGCCGGCTTGGCGTCGTCGGCCGCCGGTTCGGCCAGACTGGCCGCGCTCTCGCCCTCGGCGTCGATCCGGCGGATCTCCGCGATCAGCTCGAGCGCCTTCTCGTTGGTCGTATTACCCAGCTTCTGGCCAAAATAAACGGCCCGTTTCGGAATCCCGGTAAACAGGCGCTCGCCGGCATTGAGCAAAATGGCGCGATCGCACAGGTTGATGATGGCCGCGCCCGAATGCGAAACAAACAGGATCGTGGCGCCGCGATTCTTGATCGCGTCGATTCGCGCAAAACACTTGCGCTGGAAAGGCTCGTCACCGACCGCCAGCGCCTCGTCAACGACCAGAATATCCGGATCAACGTTGATCGCCACCGCAAAGGCGAGGCGGGCGTACATGCCGCTCGAATAATGTTTGACCGGCTGCTCGATAAACTGGCCAATATCGGCAAATGCCGCGATCTCATCGAAACGCGCCTCGACCTCGGCCTGGCTCAGACCCAGCACCATGGCGTTCAGGAACACATTTTCGCGGCCGGTGAACTCGGGGTTGAACCCCGCGCCCAGCTCCAGCAGAGCGGCAACCCGGCCGTGCGTTTCCACGGTGCCCGAGGTCGGCATCAGCGTGCCGCAGATCATCTGCAGCAGGGTCGACTTGCCCGAGCCGTTGCGGCCAATGATGCCGACGGTCTCGCCGCGGCCCACATTGAAGGACACGTCGCGCAGCGCCCAGAACTCGCGGAAATAATTGACCGGCGGCCGGCCAAGCATGCTGCGCAGGCGGGGCGCGACAAACTGCTTCAACCGGTCATGCGGCCGATCGTAGATCTGATAACACTTGCTCAGGCGATCTACGCGAATGACATTGCTATCAGAGGACATCAGCAAACCCCTTGCGCGCCTTCTGGAACCACCAAAAACCTGCCCACGCGATCAACATGCTGATGGCTGCATAAATACCAAGCGCGCCCCAATTCGGCAATTCGCCGTAAAGCAGCACCTTGCGGGATTCTTCAATAATCAAGGTAAGCGGATTGAGCATCACAACCATCTGCACCTTGGGCGGCAGATTTGAAATCGGATAAAACACGGGAGAGACGAACAGCAGCACCGACATCAACAGGCCGATCGTCTGGCCGATGTCGCGCACATATACGCCCGTGGCCGACAGAAACCAGGCAAATCCCATGGTCACCATCAGCAGGGGCATCAGCACGACCGGGAAAAATATCGCCGTCCAGCTAATGGAGCCGCTGAGCACAAGTTGTGCGATCAATAGCACGCACACGCTGATCCCTGCATGAAACAGCGCCGCCCCCATCGCCACCCACGGAAAGATCTCCAGGGGGAAGACGACCTTTTTCACGTACGTCACGTTGCTCTGGATCAGGCCTGGCGCGCGGCTGATGCACTCGGAGAACAGCCCGTGAACGATCAGCCCGACAAACAGCACGACCGCGAAATTTGCGTGGCTGGAATCTTGGCTGACGCCCCAGCGCGCCTTGAAAACGACGGTGAAGAAAAATGTATAGACCGTCAGCATCAGCAGGGGCGTGAAAAACGACCACGCCAGCCCGAAAATCGAACCGCGATAGCGGCCCAGGACTTCCCGCTTGCACATTTGAACGGCGAGCTTTCGATTGCTCCAGATGCTGTCGAACATCGCAGCCGGAGATACACGCTGTGCCTGATGAGGATTCACACTACCTATCCCGCTTGAACGTCCCGATTCTCACGAAACCCGGGGCGGACATAAAGTTATTGGAAATAATTGCATTACTGGTCGCCGACAAATCCGTTGAGCGGCCTGGCGGCGGCCGATTCATCAGGCAAAAAATGAGCCAAATATGCTGCCGGACTGCCGAATTGAAACCCACGATTGGCGAATTACAGCCAGCAATATATTGGCAACAATATCTTTGCAAACCCTTCAAAATGAACGAAATCAATCTCAGGGCGCAAGGTGCGCATACTAAGTTTTAGCGCAACTGAACATCATAACATGCGGAAAACGTCATTCTGAGCGGATCTTCGGCGTATATCCCTCATCCTGATCTACAGATAATAGTAAGTCTCACTATCCTTCAGCGGGGCAAGCTGCCGCCATTTCGTGGCTATTTTCTCCAGACCGGTCCACAATGGATTCACAACACTGTTGGAACAGGGAGACAGCCATGCGCATTGCCGATGCCCAATGGATTCCTTCGACGCAGCACCAGACTTGGGATGCGTTGACCGACCCGCGAGTGTTACAGAAGTGCATCCCGGGGTGTGTGGAAGTCGCCATGCGCAGCCCGACCGAGTATGCAGTCACGCTGCGCGCCAAGATCGCCGGTATCGACACCGACTACGACGGCGAAATCCTGCTCTCCGATGTCAACGCCCCCCACAGCTGCACCCTGGTGTTCGAAGGCAAGGGGCGAGCCGCCTGCCTGGCAATCGGCACGGCCCAGGTCAACCTGACCACCAAGGACGACGGCACCCGGGTGGCCTACACCGTCGCCGGCATGGCTGGCGGCAAGCTGGGCGAGTGCGGGGAAAGCGTGCTGCTGAAAGCCGCCGAAAAGATCGTCGAGAAGTTCTTTACTGCCTTCATCGACCACATGGCGGCCCAGCCGCGTCTGGCGCCCCCGCCCCCGCCGCGCGAACCCGAACCGCGAGGCCTGTCCAATTCCCGCTGGTCCTGGATGCTGGTCGTATTGGTGATCGCCGTCTTCCTGGGATACCACACGTTTTACAAGTGATAACCCTAGGGTGCCGGTGATATCCTTGGCGGCATGACTCCGCCGCCGCCACCCGCTCAGCCAGCCACTGATCCCGCACGCTCACGACGGGATCTGCTGATGGCGATGGCGGGGGTGTCGGCCACCGTGGTCCTTGCCGCCCTGGATTCCACCATCATCAGCACCACGCTGCCGCGCGTGGCCGAGGCCCTGAACGGCATGGCGCTGTACGCCTGGGTCGGCACGGGTTACCTGCTTGCCACCGCGGCTTCCATCCTGATCTTCGGCCGGCTGGGCGACATGTTCGGCCGCAAGCCCTTGATGCTGGTGTCGGTACTTATCATCGCGCTCGGTTCCATTGCCTGTGGCCTGGCGCAATCCATGACGCAGCTGATTGTCTTTCGCACCCTGCAGGGGGTGGGCGGCGGCATGATGATCGCCACCGCCTTCGCCGCGCCGGCGGATCTGTTCCCCGATGCCAAGCAGCGGGTGAGATGGATGGCGCTGGTGTCCGCCGCTTTCGCCATGGCGAGCGGCATCGGCCCCGTGCTGGGCGGCGCGGCCACGCAGGCCCTGGGATGGCGCGCGGCGTTCTTCATCTCGCCCATCGCGGCCGCGGGCGCGTTTTTCCTCCTGGCGCGTTATTTCCCGCGCATCCGGCCCATCCATGACGGCAGCCGCAAGATCGACTGGCTTGGCGCCATCCTGCTCGTGCTGGCCGTGGGCGCGCCGCTGGCCGCGCTGGAGCTTGCCTTTGCCAGCGGCGAACACGCGCACCCGATCCTCGGCCTGACGCTGGCGCTGGTCGGCGCCGCCGCCATCGCCATCCTGATTCCCACCGAGCGCCGCGTTAAGTCACCCATCTTCCCGCTGCGCGTGCTATCAGGTCGCGAACCGCGCCTGCTGAACGTGGCGGCGATGATGGTCGGCGCCGTGATGTTCATCCTGATCTTCTACAGCCCGCTGCTGCTCCAACAAGTGCTGGGGTACACGCCCAGCCAGGCGGGCCTGCTGCTGACGCCCCTGGTGGCGGCGATCTCCGTGGGCAGCATCATCAACGGCCGGATGTTTCCCAAGCAGACCGAGCCGCAGCGGCTGATGGTGTTCGGCGGCGTGCTGCTCGCGGCCGGATCGCTGATGGTGCTGCTGATTTCACCGGGCACGTCGGCGTGGTGGATTCTTGGCGCATTCTTTGTCAACGGCTGTGCACTGGGCTTTTTGCTGCCCAACCTGACGCTTTTCATGCAGATGCTCAGCGAACGGCGCGACGTGGGCGTCGCCTCGGCGCTGGTGCAGACGACGCGCGCCATCGGCAGCGCGCTGGGCACCGCCGTGGTCGGCATCCTGATTTCCCACAGCACGGTGCTCTCGGGCGTGCGCACCGGCCTGATCCTGTGTATTTTCCTCTCCCTCACGTGCGCGGTGCTGGCGCACCGGGTGAAGATGAGAAACCTGGTCACCAGCCGCAGTCACGGTTGATTCAGAGCTGAACATGCAACGCCGCGATCTGCAGGACCTGATGATTCTTGCCGCCGTCTGGGGCGGCTCTTTTCTTTTCATGCGTGTCGCCGTGCCGGAATTCGGACCGGTGGCGCTCATCGAACTGCGCGTGGGGCTTGCCGCGCTCTTTCTTCTGCCCGCCGCCATCTGGCGCAACAAGCTGCCCTTGATCGCGCGCCGCTGGAAAGCCATTCTCGTGGTCGGCACCCTGAACGCAGCGCTGCCCTTCCTGCTTTACGCCTACGCCGCTCAGTCGTTGGGTGCGGGGTTCCTGTCCGTCGCCAACGCCGTGACGCCGGTGTGGGGCGCCGTGATCGGCTGGCTGTGGCTGAAAGACCGGTTGCCGTGGACGCGCTCGCTGGGGCTGCTGATCGGGCTGTCCGGCATCGTGGTGCTGGTCTGGGACAAGCTCGACTTCCAATCCGGCGGCACGGGCTTTGCCGTGCTGGCCGCCGTTTCCGCGCCCGTCTTCTACGGCGTTGCCGCGAACTGGACGAAGCGGTTCCTGACCGGCGTGGACCCCTTGACCAGCGCAACAGGCAGCATGGTGTCGGCGGCATTGGTCCTGCTTCCGGCGGCCGTGATCACCTGGCCGCAACAGCCCGTGTCCTGGGAGGCCTGGGGCGCGACGGTCCTGCTGGCCGTCGTGTGCACCGGCGCCGCGTACATCGTGTTCTTCCGGCTGATCGCCAACGTGGGCCCCACCGGCGCGGTCAGCGTCACGTTCCTGGTTCCCATCTTCGGGGTCGTCTGGGGCGCATGGTTCCTGGACGAAGCCATCACCGCGCCTATCCTTGCCGGCGCGGGCATCATTCTTGTCGGCACCGCGTTGGCGCTGGGACTGGTCGGGATGAAACGCCGCCGCTGAATGCCCGGCTAGGCCAGCACCATCCGCGGCGCTTGCGCCAGGGCGAGACCCCGGCGGTCGTTGTCGGACAGTATCGGCTCGGCCTGCACCGGCCATGCAATTGCAAGCGCCGGGTCGTTCCACATCACACAATGCTGATGCGCCGGCAGGTAAGGCGCCGTCGTCTTGTAGATGACGTTGGCGGACTCGGACAGCACCAGGAATCCATGCGCGAAGCCCTCGGGCACCCATAGCTGGCGCAGATTCTCCGAAGACAGGATCTCGCTGGTCCAATGGCCGAACGTGGGCGATCCCTCGCGCATATCGACCGCGACATCGAAGATCTCGCCTTCGGTCACGCGCACCAGCTTGCCCTGCGGTTGCAGCGTCTGATAATGCAGGCCGCGCAGGACGTGGCGCCGCGAGTGCGACTGGTTGTCCTGCAAAAAGCGGACCGGCCGGCCGGCCGCCGCGTCAAAGACCGATTGCACGTAGGTCTCGACGAAATAGCCGCGGTCGTCCTGGTGCATCACCGGATCGATGCGCAGAACCTCGGGCAAGGACAGGGGCGTCACGCGCATCAATGAGGCAACCGGGTAAGAAGGTTCATCAGGTACTGGCCATAGCCGCTTTTGATCAGCGGACGGGCCAACGCTTCCAATTGCGCCGCGTCGATCCAGCGCTTACGGAACGCAATCTCTTCAGGACATGCCACCTTCAAGCCTTGCCTGCGTTCAAGCGTCGCAATGAATTGCGACGCCTCCAGCAGGCTGTCATGCGTGCCCGTATCCAGCCACGCATGCCCACGCCCCATGATTTCGACGTTGAGCGCCCCCAGTTCCAGGTAGGCCTGATTCAGGTCGGTGATCTCCAGCTCGTTGCGCGCGGACGGACGAATCTGGCGCGCCAGGTCGATCACTCGGTTGTCGTAGAAATACAGCCCGGTCACCGCGTAGTTCGATTTGGGCGACGCAGGCTTTTCCTCGATACGCAGCGCGTGGCCTTGCGCGTCGAACTCGACCACGCCATAACGCTGCGGATCCTGGACGTGATAGGCAAAGATGGTGGCGCCCGCTTGCCGCGCCATGGCGCCGGCAAGCAGCTGGTGAAAGTCGTGGCCGTAGAAAAGGTTGTCGCCCAGCACCAGCGCGCAGGGCGCCTGCCCGATGAAGTCCGCCCCGATCAGAAACGCCTGCGCCAAGCCTTCTGGCGCCGGCTGCACCGCGTATTCGAGCGACAGGCCCCATTGCCTGCCGTCGCCCAGCAGCTGCCGGAACCGCGGCAGGTCTTCGGGTGTGGAGATGACCAGGATCTCGCGTATGCCTGCCAGCATCAGCGTGGATAGCGGGTAATAGATCATGGGCTTGTCGTACACGGGCATGAGCTGCTTGCTCAGCGCCAGCGTCGCGGGATGCAGCCGCGTGCCCGACCCGCCCGCCAGGATGATCCCCTTGCGCGCGCCCGTTGCCGTCATGATGCGTCTCCTTCAGCCGGGCGCGCGTGCCATGCCCCATCACGCAGCCACTGCGGATGATCCAGATACCACCGGACGGTCTTCTCCAGGCCCGAAGCAAACGTTTCGGCGGGCTGCCAGCCCAACGCCTGCCGCGCCTTCTGCGCATCGATGGCGTAGCGGCGATCGTGGCCGGGCCGGTCGGCAACCAACGCGATCAGGTTCCGGTACGCCCTGCCATCGGGCCGCGGCCGCAAGGCGTCCAGCAAGGCGCACACCGCCTCGACGACCTGCAGCGTGGTGCGCTCGTTACCCGCGCCCAGGTTGTAGGTTTCGCCGGGCCGTCCGCTTTCCAGCACCTTGCGCAAGCCGTCGCAATGGTCGGCGACATAGAGCCAATCGCGCGCGTGCAGACCGTCTCCATACACAGGCAGGGACTTGCCCGCCAGGGCGCGATGGATCATCAGGGGAATCAGCTTCTCGGGAAACTGCCTGGGGCCGAAATTGTTCGAGCAGTGCGTCATGAGCACCGGCAGTCCATAGGTCTGCGCCCACGCGCGCACCAGATGATCCCCGCCCGCCTTGCTGGCGGCATAGGGATTGTTCGGCTGGTAGGGGCTGGCTTCGGTAAAGCCGGGATCCGACGGCGCCAGCGAGCCGTAGACCTCATCGGTCGAGACATGCAGGAACCGGAACGCTTCCCGCGCGGCGCCATCCAGTTCGCCCCAGAACGTCCGGGCGGCCTCCAGCAAACCGAACGTGCCGCCGACATTGGTCCTGACGAAATTGCCCGCGCCCGCGATCGAGCGGTCGACATGGGTTTCAGCGGCGAAATTGATGACGGCGCGCGGACGATGCTGACGCAGCACTTCGGTCACCCGATGCGTGTCGGCGATGTCCGCCACGACCAGCACATGGCGCGCGTCGTGCTCCAGGCTGCCAAGATTGGCGCGGTTGCCGGCGTAGGTCAGCTTGTCCAGAGTGACGACCGTCTCATCGTCAAGCGCCAGCCAATCCAGCACGAAGTTGGATCCGATGAACCCGGCGCCTCCGGTGACGAGAATGCTCATTGCGTTGTGCCTGATCGGAGGGCAGACCTCCAAAGCGGGTAGTTTACTGCCGCGCCGCAGGGCGTCCGCGTTCAGTACTTGTCCGACGTTCCGGTGAACGCCACGCCGATCCGCAAGAGCGCGTAGGACGCCGCATCGATCCACCGCCGCAGGAATCCCCGGCGCTGATAGTCCAGCGGCCGGATGAAGCGGCCACCCTCGCGGATGGCGGTTTCCAAGCGTTCTTGCAGGTCCCACGCGAACGGCTGGCTGTCGACCACGACGTTGGCCTCGCGCGCCAGCAGCAGGCTGAAGGGGTCCAGGTTCGACGAGCCGACGGTGGCCACATTGTCGATCACCGCGACCTTGGCGTGCAGGTAACCCGGCATGTATTCGTAGATTTCGATGCCGTCGCGCAGAAGCTTGTCGTACAGCGAACGCGTGGCGTGATACTGCATCCGGTACTCGACCTTGCCCTGCAGCAGCAGGCGCACCCGCACGCCGCGGGCCGCAGCCTTGGCCAGCGCGCGGCGAAAGCGCACGCCAGGAAAGAAGTAGGCATTGGCGATCAGGATGTCGCGGCGCGCGCGCGAGATGCCAAACAGATAGGCGCGCTCGAATGTGCGGCGAAAGCGCAGGTTGTCGCGCAGCACCAGCGCGGCGCGCAGCATGCCGCCCGGCGGCGCGGGAATGTCGCGCGGCTTGAGCAGCTGCAGGCGATGCCAGTCGCGTGGATGGCGCCGCAGGCGCGCCCAGTTCAGGCGCACCCACAAGAGTTCCTGCGCATGGGCGGCTTGCGTGACCAGCGGGCCTTCGACCTGCACGGCGAAATCGAACCGCGGTCCGGTCAGGCCGTCTGTCGGATCCAGATCGTCGTAGTCGTCGATGACGTTGATGCCGCCGATGAACGCCATGCGGCCATCGACGATCGTGACCTTGCGATGCAGACGCCGCAGGCGGCTGCGCGACGGCACGTACCGCGCGAACCAGCGTGGCTCAGGCCGGAAGATGCGGCACTGCGCGCCCGCATTGGTCAGCGCGACCTTCACGCGCTCGCCATGCAGGGCGCTGCCAAACCCATCCAGCACCACGCGCACCTTCACGCCGCGGCGCGCGGCCGCCACCAGGCACTCCAGCACCTTCGCGCCGGTGCGGTCGACCATGAAGATGTAGGTTTCCAGATGCACGCTCACCGTGGCGGCATCGATCGCCGCGCACAGTGCGGGAAAGAAGTCGGCGCCGTTCTGGAGCAGACGGATATCGTTGCCCGGCACCCATTCCAGCCTGTCCTGCTCGTCCTTCACGGGAGTTCCAGCTCCGCGAGCAAGGGGGAATGGTCGGACAGCTTGGCCCATTCGCGGCCGCGCAGCACACGGGCGCTGCGCACCGCGAAGCCGCGCTGATAGATGCGGTCCAGGCGGAACCACGGAAACACCGCCGGAAACGTGCGCGGCGGCGGCGCGAGCAACGAGCTTCCGTCCATGCCAAGCTGGTTGGTGCGCTCCATGACCGAGACGCCGCTGTTGGGCAGGCCGCGCAAGGCGTTGGACAGGCGCTTGACCGAATCGCGCAAGCGCGGCAGGTCGCCGCCATGGCTGCGCGGGGCATGCGAAAACACTTCGTACAGTCCAAGCTGCTGCACGAACATCGGCGCCAGCCGGTCGTTCCAGTCGTTGAAATCGCCGGCGATCAGGATGGGCTCGCCATCGGGCACCATGCGCTTGATACGTTCGGTCAGCGCCAGGATCTGCCGGCTGCGGCTGCCGGCAAACAGACCCAGGTGCACCACGAAGCAATGCACGGCACGATCCCCGACCTCGATGCGCGCGTGCAGAAGCCCGCGTTGCTCGAGACGGTGATCGGAAATGTCGAGGTTTTCGTGGTCGATGATGGGATAGCGCGAGAGCAGCGCGTTGCCGTGATCGGTGGCATGGCGCACGGCGTTGCGGCCGTAGGCCACATCCAGCCGCAACGCCGCGGCCAGCGATTCGTGCTGCGCATCCAGCAGCGACTTCTGCTCGTTGCGGCCCTGGACCTCCTGCAGGAAGACCAGGTCGGGGCGCAGGCCATACAGGCCCAGGCGCAATTCATTCAGGGAGTCGCGCCGGCCTAGTGCCGAACGGCCCTTGTGTATGTTGTAGCTGACGACTCGGATGAGCGACATGGAAGCAATGGCGCCTTTCAAATCTTGAGAACCGCCGGCCGGGTCCCGGAAGGTCCTCTGGCCAGCCGCCGCCGTGGTTGGCGGCGTTAGCCAGATTACTCCATTTCAGCCAGGCAATCTCATCTTTGCCACGGCACCGGTGTCTGACACCCGCGCGAGACGGTCTTCAAGCCTGGGTGTCAGACACCCATTTCCGAAGCGTCAAGGACGCTTCGGAAATGGTTACGCCTTCTCGACGTTGCGCAGGCGGATGTGCAGCTCGCGCAGTTGCTTCTCGTCGACTTCCGACGGCGCTTGCGTCAGCAGATCCTGGGCGCGTTGCGTCTTCGGGAAGGCGATCACGTCGCGGATCGATTCGGCGCCGGTCATCATCGTGACGATGCGGTCCAGGCCGAAGGCGATGCCGCCGTGCGGAGGCGCGCCGTATTGCAGCGCATCCAGCAGATAGCCGAACTTCTCGCGGGCTTCCTCGGCGCCGATCTTCAGCGCGCGGAACACCTTGCTCTGCACTTCCTCGCGGTGGATACGGACCGAGCCGCCACCGATTTCCCAGCCGTTCAGCACCATGTCGTAGGCCTTGGCGAACGCCTTGCTGGGATCGGATTCCAGGAAGTCTTCGTGGCCGTCCTTGGGGCTGGTGAACGGGTGGTGGGCGGCGGTGTAGCGGCCGTCTTCCTCGTCGTATTCGAACATCGGGAAGTCGACGACCCACAGCGGCTTCCAGCCGGCCGTGAACAGACCCGTCTTCTTGCCGAATTCGCTGTGGCCGATCTTCACGCGCAGTGCGCCGATGGCGTCGTTGACGACCTTCTCGCGGTCCGCGCCAAAGAAGATGATGTCGCCGTCCTGGGCGCCGGTGCGCTTGACCAGTTCAGCCAGCGCGGCGTCGTGCAGGTTCTTGACGATGGGCGATTGCAGGCCGTCGCGGCCCTTGGCCACGTCGTTGACCTTGATGTAGGCCAGGCCCTTGGCGCCATAGATGCCGACGAACTGCGTGTAGGCGTCGATCTCGCTGCGCGACATTTCGGCGCCGCCCGGCACGCGCAGGGCGACCACACGGCTGCCCGGCGCGGTGGCCGCGGCCGCGAACACCTTGAAGTCCACGTCGCGCATGACGTCGGTGATGTCGGTGAATTCGAGCTGCACGCGCAGATCCGGCTTGTCCGAACCGTAACGGCGCATCGCTTCGGTCCAGGGCATGATCGGGAACGGCGAGGGCAGATCAACGCCCTGCACCACCTTGAACACGTGGCGGATCAGGTTTTCGAAGATCTCGCGGATTTCGAATTCGTTCAGGAACGAGGTTTCGCAATCGATCTGCGTGAATTCCGGCTGACGGTCGGCGCGCAGGTCTTCGTCGCGGAAGCACTTGGTGATCTGGTAGTAGCGGTCAAATCCCGACACCATCAGCATCTGCTTGAACAGCTGCGGCGATTGCGGCAGCGCGAAGAAATGGCCGGCGTTCACACGCGAGGGCACCAGGTAGTCGCGCGCGCCTTCGGGCGTGCTCTTGGCCAGCATCGGGGTTTCGATGTCGATGAAGCCCAGCTCGTCCAGGAACTTGCGGGTTTCGATGGACACGCGGTAGCGCAGCATCAGGTTGCGCTGCATCTGCGGGCGGCGCAGGTCCAGCACGCGGTGCGTAAGGCGGGTGGTTTCCGACAGGTTGTCGTCGTCCAGCTGGAACGGCGGGGTGACCGACGCGTTCAGGATCTCGACTTCCTTGCAGAGCACTTCGACTTCGCCGGAGGCCAGTTCGGCGTTGGCCGTGC
>JAEYVD010000701.1 GCA_023432075.1 Pseudomonadota bacterium
CGCGCAACGTGTTCCAGCAGTTTCCGATGATTCCCGCCATGAAGGCGGCCATCGCCTGGAAGTCCGGCGATGCGGCGTGGGCCACGGTAAGGCCGCCGCTGGTGGAACTGAATGCCGCGCAGACAGAGGGGCTGAAGGCCGCGTTGCAGGCGAACGGGTTTGAGATGCCGGGCGCCGCCGCGCTGTCCGACGCCTGAGCGTTTCTGCACCACACGCAAAGGGTCAACACGCGGACGGTCCCAAACGCGGACGGTCAAATACGCTGACCGTCCGCGGCGACGCCGTCTTGCGAGGCGGTCAGCTCACCACGCCGATATTCCAGGGCACGAATTCGTGGTCCCCCAGCCCCAGCAACTCGCTCTTGCTGCGGTCGCCAGAGGCTACCCGCAGGATTTCCTCGAAGATCCGCTGCGCCACCTCTTGCAGCGTTGCCGTGCCGTCCAGGATGTCGCCGCAGTTGACGTCCATGTCTTCGGTCAGCCGGTCGAACATCGGCGTATTGGTGGCCAGCTTGATCGAGGGCACCGGCTTGGCGCCGAACATCGAGCCGCGGCCGGTGGTAAAGCAGATGATGTTGGCGCCGCCCGCGATCTGCCCCGTTGCCGACACGGGATCGAACCCCGGCGTGTCCATGAACACCATGCCCGGCTGCCGGACAGGTTCCGCGTAGCGGTAGACCTCCATCAGCGCCGTGGTGCCGCCCTTCATCGACGAGCCCAACGATTTTTCAAAGATGTTGGCCAGGCCGCCCATCTGGTTGCCGGGGCTGACCTTGCCGTTGATCTGCACGTCGCGCCCCGGCGAATATTCTTCCTTCCACCAGCGGATGCGCTGGACCAGCTTCTCGCCGACCTCGCGATTGCGCGCGCGTGACGTCAGCGTGTGCTCGACACCATAGATTTCCGGCGTCTCCGACAGGATGGCAGTGCCGCCATGCCGCACCAGGATATCCATGGCCGCGCCCAGCGCCGGATTGGCGGTGATCGACGAGAAGCCATCCGATCCGCCGCATTGCAGGCCGATCTTCAGGTGCCGCGCCGGCACCGGCTCGCGCCGCACGTCGTTTGCGGCCGGCAGCATCGCCTTCACCGCGGCCACGCCGGCCTCGATCGTTTTGCGGGTGCCGCCCGTCTCCTGCATGATGAAAGTCTGCAGCCGCGAACCGGCCTCCAGGCCCTGATCCTTGAGCAGCGCATCGAGCTGATTGCGTTCGCAGCCCAGGCCCACGATCAGCACGCCCGCGAAGTTCGCATGACAGGCGTACCCGCCCATCGTGCGCCGCAAGAGGTCCATCGGCTCGCCGGACATCTCCATGCCGCACCCCATGCCGTGACTCAACGCCACCACGCCGTCCACGTTGGGATAGGCTTCCATGATCTCTTGTGTGAACGTGGCCGCAATCCGATGCACCACCGTGGCCGAACAGTTCACCGTGGCCAGAATGCCGATGTAGTTGCGCGTGCCCACCTGCCCATTGGCGCGCACGATGCCCTGAAATTGCGCCTGCTCCGATTCGGGCAGAACTTGCGTCGGCACGTAGTCCCGCGCGTGCGCATAGTCGCGGTCGAATTCCTGGAAATCCATGTTGTGCGAATGCACGTACGTGCCCGCCGGGATGTCGGTGGCGGCAAAGCCGATGCACACGTTGTATTTCAGGATGGGTTCGCCCGCGCGCAGATCGCGCGCCGCGATCTTGTGGCCGGCAGGCACCTGGCTGCGGCTGACCAGGTTTTCGGCGGGCACGGCGGTGCCGATGCCGATGGGCACGCGCGCCACCACGACGTTGTCTGCGGAATGCAGCCGGATGACGGGGCCGGCGGCGCGTTTTTCGGTGAAATCGATCATGTCATTGTCTCGGGTGAAAGAGTGGGAGCCGCCGGTGAACGGCTCCCGCTGACGCCCGCCCAGGGGCGCCAGCACGGGGTGACCGCGTTATTCCGGCTTGATGCCGATGTCGCGGATCAGCACCGACCAGCGCGGCAGTTCGGCGCCCACGAATTGGCTGAAGGCGGCCGAATCGCTGCCCACCACCGTGAATCCCTGCTCGCTCAATTTGGCCTGCATGTCTTGTTGCGCCAGCGCTGAGCGGATGGAGTTGGACAGCTTCTCGACCACCGGCTTGGGCGTCTTGGCCGGCGCAAACACGCCGTACCAGGTCGACACCTCAAAGTCCTTGAACCCCGATTCGGCCAGCGTCGGGATCTCGGGCGCCTTCGGATCACGTTTCAGGCTGGTGATGGCCAGCGGGCGCACCTTGCCCGAGGCGATATGCGGCAGCGCCACCGGCAGGTTCGCAAACATGTAGGGCACGTGTCCGCCCAGCACGTCGGCGATGGCCGCCGATTCGCCCTTGTAGGGCACGTGCGTGACCTTGGTGCCGACCCGGTGCGCGTACAGCTCGCCCGCGATGTGTTGCGGGCCCCCCTGGCCGGAAGACGCATAACTGAGCGCGCCGTTGCCCGCCTTGCGGATGTGCTCGGTGAGTTCGCCCACCGTCTTCACGTCGATCATTGCGGGATTGACCACCAGGATGAGGGGCATGGTCACGACCTGCGACACCGGCTCGAAATCGGTTTCCGGTTTGAACGGCAGCGTGGGGAACAAGGACGGCGCCACGACCATGGTCGACTGCGATCCCAGGAACAGCGAGTAGCCATCGGCGGGCGAGCGCGCAACGTTGTCGGCCGCGATCGTGCCCGTGGCGCCGGCGCGGTTTTCCACCACCACCTGCTGGCCCAGGCTGTCGGCCATCTTGGCGCCCACGAGCCGCGCGACGATATCCGCGCCGCCGCCCGGCGCGAAGCCCACAACCATGCGCAGGGGCTTGGCGGGAAATTCGTCAGCCAGCACGGCGACCGGGGCGGCCGCGAGCGACAGGGCGAGGCCGGCGGCGCCGGCCATGCGCGCCAAGCGGCGCGCCTGCATACAGGGGTATTTCATCTGAGTCTCCGTGTGCCGCCTGACGGGCCCGGGCGCGATCGCGCATGCAGCGGCGGACCGAAGCCTCCCACGACGGCTCGTTGTGGTTTTGGGTGTTGCCAGGGCATTCTGGCCATTGCACTCAACACCAACAAGTACGTAGACACGCAGTCAAACGATAATTTTTTTTGCGGTTCCGGTCGAAGCTCGAGATGATCCGCGGCGCGTGCGAGGCGCGAAAAAAAACCACCCATGAACGGGTGGTTTTCAGGATCTTCGGCCGGAGCGTCCCGTCTGGCGGGAACACTCAGGTCGTCACGATGCGGTCAGAACTGGTACGTGTAGGTGAGCTGCACCACGTCCAGGCCCGGGTTCGGGCGCTTGATGCTGGCATTCGAGAAGTGCGAATAGCGCACGCCGATGCGGTTGTTCGGGGTGACCAGGAAGCCCACGCCGACGTGGTCGCCAAACTGGAAGGCCGTGCTGATGTTTTCGTCGGCGAAGCGCGTGCTGGAGAACAGCGTGGCGCCGATACCCGCTTCGATGTAGAAGCGTTCGCCGGTCCACCAGCGGAACATCGGGATGGCGCTGAACTGCCACACATGGCCGGGCGAACGCGAACCGTCAGCCTGCCAGTACGAGGCGCCGAATTCCGGCGTCAGGTCCAGCCGGCCCCAGTTGCCGCCGAATTGATAGGTCCAGAGCGAAGCAGTTTCGTAGTTCAGGGTCAGGCGCTTGTAGTGATCGCCGATGCCGTAGTGCAGGCTGACGCCGCCCTGCGTGCCCTCGGACGACTGGGCGCTGGCAAAGGTGGCAACGCTTGCCAGGGCCAGGCCGGCAAGGCGCGTCAGCATTTTCTTCTTCGTCGACTGCATGGGATTAACTCCATCTATTTCTGGACTAACGGGGAACATTAGCAAAATCCGGACCAACCCGCCTTACGCATGTCGCAATATGGCAACAAACGGATATGAAAAAGACTGTTCCGGACCACGCGTAATTCAAGCTTGCGATTTTGCGCTAGGCCGCCTTAGCAAGTGGCGTGCCCAGGCTTTGACCCGGAACGCAAAAACAAAAATGCCGCCCGAAGCACGAAGCTGCTGGCGGCATTTTCCGAAGCCGGCGGCCGTCATGCGGCAGCCCGGCGCCGGCAGCATTGTCAGGCAGTCACCACGTCGGCCGGCTGATTGGTCAGCAGCGCCAGCAGGCGGGCGATTTCTTCGCGAAGCTGGCGGCGATCCACGACCATGTCGATGGCGCCCTTTTGCAGCAGGAATTCCGCGCGCTGGAAGCCTT
>JAEYVD010000721.1 GCA_023432075.1 Pseudomonadota bacterium
CGGCATCAGCCCACTTAAGAAGGAATCGAGCATGCAACTGAACCTACGCACATTGGCGCCCGCCCTCGTAGTCGTGACATTGGCGCTAGCGGGTTGCAAGACGGCCCCGACTAAGACGTCCGACGCCGCGGCCACGCCTCAGGCGGGCCAGCAATCGACCACGCCCGCGGCCGCCGCGCGCGTGGATTTCTATCTTGCCAAGCGCGAACCCGGCGCCGGCCTGCGTGAAGTCAACCTGCCGGACGGCAAGCTGTATCTGCAGGAAGCGCCCGTGCTCACGCGCGCCGACCTGACCGATGCCGCCGCCCTGGTGGATCGCCAAGGTCAGAACTTCGTGGGCCTGCGCTTCTCCGAAGCCGGCACCCGCAAGCTCACCGCCGTCAGCACCGCCAACGTCGGCAGCGTGCTGGCCCTGGTGATCGACCAGGAACTGGTTGCCGCGCCGCTCATCGGCGAGCCCCTGAACCGTGGCGTGCTGGCCTTCGGCGTGCCGTCGGCGCAGGCCGCCTCGGAAATCGCCGCGCGCATCCGTGGCGATGCGGTGCCCGCCGCAGGTGGCACGGCACCCGCCCCGGCGCCCGCAGCCAAGCCCTGATTTCGGGGCGCGCAAAAAAACCGGCCTGCGGGGCCGGTTTTTTTGCGCCTGTGTGTTTTGCGTTGGAAGCCGCATTCAAGGGGGGGCGCGTGGAGCCCCGGCGAATGGGACAAATTGATCCGCTTGATGCGGCCTTGCGATCTTGCCGCCGTGCCGTGCCGTGCCGCGCTGCGATCCGATGCGTGGGAGCTTGCCGGCCCGCGCCGCGATCAGCTTAGCTTGGGGCCGCGCGGCTTGATGCCGCGGCGAAGCAGTGTCGTTTCGATGAAGGTCTGGGTTAACGCTTCGAGCATTGCCCGTTCGTCGGGCGTCAGCGATTCGAATTGCGACGGTGAAATGTTGGGATAGGGCCACGGCGCCTGCGGACGGGGCCGGCCGCCGGGGCGCGGCGCCGACTCGGAAACGCCTGATACTGGCAACGTATTGCTCAGGTCGTAGGCGTCCAGGGGAAGCTCCATGGGACCCTTGCCGGTTTCCAGCCATTCGACTTCGATCTTCAGCACCTGCGCCAGCTTGCGCGCGGATCGGCTTGAATGCCGCAGACCACTTTCGTAGCTGCCGATCGCGCTTTGCGAGATGCGCACCAGACGGGCGAGCGCCTTCTGCGTGTGGCCACGAAGAAGACGCGCATGCTTCAGTCGGTCTGAGAATGTTTTCACAGGGCGATTGAAGCTTGCCGATCTGTCACGTTGGTGGATATAAATAACACTAGAGTGATAAAGGAGGGAAGGTCGCATGTGGGAGCGGGGCAGCGTATTTATCGTGCGATCCGAGGACGTTGCGGGGTGCCGGCTGGCCAGTGCGCTGCGCCAATTCGAATGGGACACCCGCGTCTTCGCATCGGTGGACGCGCTGCTCGAGCACGTGTCCGGTGAAGCGCCGGATCTGCTTGTCGTGCAAGGGCCGTGCGCCGGCAAGGCCGATCTTGTTCAGCGCGTGCGCCAAGCCGCGCCGGGCGCGCGGGTGGTGTGGCAGGACGGCGGCGCCACCACGGCGCAGCGCGCGGCGGCGCTGGACGCAGGAGTCGACGCCTGCGTGCCGCCGGACATGGAACTCCTGGAGTGGGACGCGCTGCTGCGCAGCCTGTGCCGGCGCGCGCGGTGCGGACCGGGCGCCTGGCGCGTCGTGGCATTTGGCCGCATGCTGGTGGGCCCCCGCGGTGAACGCCTGCCGCTTACCCTTCGCGAGCGCGCCGTTCTCATCCGGTTGTTCAATGCGCCCGGCCACTGTCTTCATCGCGAAAGCTTCTTTCCGGCGCAAGCGCGCGATCCCCTGGACAGCGCAAGGCGCGTGGACGTGGTCGTGTCCCGGCTGCGCAACAAGGCGCGCCGGTTCAATATCGATCTTCCGTTGCTGGCGGTGCGGGGGTGGGGATATATCCTGCTGCCGCGCCTTCCTACAGCACGACCAGATTGTCCCGGTGCATGAGCTCGGGTTCGGTCATGCTGCCGAGGATGCGCGCGATCTGCGACGACGGCTGGCGCAAGATGCGGCGCGTGTCGGCCGACGAATAATTGATCAGCCCGCGGGCGCATTCACGGCCCTGGCTGTCGACGCAGGCCACGACGTCGCCGCGGCCGAATTCGCCTTCCACGTCGGTCACGCCGATGGGCAGCAGGCTCTTGCCTTCGCGCAGCAGCGCCTGCACGGCGCCGTCGTCCAGCACGACGCGGCCACGCAGGCGCAGGTGATCGGCCAGCCACTGCTTGCGCGCCGACCACACCGGCACGACCGCCTGTAGTTCGCTGCCGATGCACTCGCCCTGGGCCAGGCGCGTCAGCACGTTGCGTTCGCGGCCCGAGGCGATGACGGTATGCGCGCCGCTGTGAGCCGCGCGCTTGGCGGCCAGCACCTTGGTCAGCATGCCGCCGGTGCCGATGCCGCTGCCCGCGCCGCCCGCCATGGCTTCTAGCGCGGGGTCGCCCGCCTGGGCGTGCGACATGAACTTGGCTTGCGGATTCTTGCGCGGGTCGGAGTCGTACAGGCCGCGTTGGTCGGTCAGGATAACCAGCGTGTCGGCTTCGATCAGGTTGGTGACCAGCGCGCCCAGCGTGTCGTTGTCGCCCAGCCGGATTTCGTCGGTCACGACCGTGTCGTTTTCGTTCACGATGGGCACGACACCCAGACGCAGCAGGGCAAAGAGCGTGCTGCGCGCGTTCAGGTAACGGTGACGGTCGGCCAGGTCTTCGTGGGTGAGCAAAATCTGCGCGGTGCGCAGGCCGTGTTCGGCGAAGGCGGCCTCATAGGCCTGGCACAGTCCCATCTGGCCCACGGCCGCCGCGGCCTGCAGTTCGTGCATGACGGACGGGCGCTTGCGCCAGCCCAGACGTGCCATCCCTTCCGCGATGGCGCCGCTGGACACCAGCACGATCTGCTTGCCCTGCTTGTGCAGGGCGGCGATCTGCGCGGCCCAGTGGGCGACCGCGGCGCGGTCCAGGCCTCGGCCTTCGTTGGTGACCAGCGATGAGCCGACTTTGGCGACGATGCGCTGGGCGTGGGTGACGACGGAAACGGCAGGTGATTCAGCAGACATGATGGCGGCCGGCTGCGGCGAAAAAAAGCGTAATCG
>JAEYVD010000460.1 GCA_023432075.1 Pseudomonadota bacterium
CACCAGGCTGTCGATGGCTGCCTGCACCACCGCGTTGCCCTCCTTGTTGCCGTCCGCGATCATCTGGTCATAGGTCTCGACCGTCTCGGCGCGGGTCTTCATGGCCTGCATGGCCGCCACCGTGGCGTCCAGCTTGGCGCGCACCTCGGCGTCCAGCTTGGGATCCTTGGCCTTGACCAATTCCGACAGGCTGGCGCCCGACACGGTCTTGCCGTCGATGCGGGTATACGAACCCAGATAGACGTTGCGGATGCCGATCTGGTCGTAATAGTGCGAGTTATGCGTGTTGTCCGAGAAGCAATCGTGCTCTTCCTCGGGATCGTGCAGCATCAAGCCCAGCTTCATGCGCTCGCCGGCCAATTCGCCGTACGACAGGCTGCCCAGACCGGTCAGCATGGCAATCATGCCCGCCTTCGGATCCTCTTCGACCGCCTTGCGCGCGGCGCCGTCCTGCTTCCAGTTGCCCACCATTTCTTCCAGGTCGGTCACCAGCAGGTCCGTCACGGCCTTCAGGAATTCGATGCGGCGTTCGCAGTTGCCGCCAGTGCACTGCTTGGGGTCGAAGTCGGTGTGCGGGCGGTTGCCGGAATGGCGCTCCTGCGGCGTGCCCTTGCGGTCCTTGGGCGCGGCGCCGGTGCCGTTCAGATCCTGGCCCCACAGCAGGAATTCGATCGCGTGATAGCCCGTGGCCACGTTGGCTTCGTTGCCATCGGCCTCGTGCAGCACTTCGGACAGCAGCTCGGGCGTGATCTTGCTGACGTCGACCGTCTTGCCGCCCACCGAGATCTTGGAATTGGCGATGACGTTGACGGCGTAGAAGGCGTTCTCGTCGTTTTCGGTGCCGTAGGACGCGTCGACGTAGTCGATCAGGCCTTCATCCAGCGGCCACGCGTTCACGCGGCCCTCCCAGTCGTCGACGATGGGATTGCCGAAGCGGTAGGCCTCGGTCTGCTGATAGGGCACGCGTGCCACGATCCACGCCTCGCGGGCGGCCTTCAGGGTGTCGGCGCTGGGCTTGGCAACCAGCGCATTGATGGCCTCGCGCAGCTTCTTGGCTGCCGTCAGCGAGTCCTCGTAGCCGGCCAGCGCCAGATCGGAATACGTGGCGACCACGGCCTTGGGTTCGACGGCGGCCAGCGCCGTTCCACCGTACACCGCCGCGGCCAGCACCGCCCCCAAAAGCAACTTGCGCATCGAATCTCTCCCGTAATTCGGACGGCCCGCCCCCGCGGCGGACCGTTCCGGCTTGAATTTTGTGGATGCGAGTGTAAACAATTTTCGTTTGTTATTCAGGCTCTGTTCAGATAGCTGACAACTTTTTGAACGAAAAAAGTATGCTGCGGCAGATCACAAATGGTCTTGCCGGCCCCGTTTTTTCACTGTGGAATCTGCTTCATGGAATTGCGCCAACTCCGTTACTTCGTCCGCGTCGCCGAATTGGGCAGCATCGGCCGGGCCGCGCGCGACCTGGGCGTGGTCGCGTCGGCGCTCAGCCAGCAGATCAGCCGGCTAGAGAGCGAGCTGGCCACCCGGCTGCTCACGCGCAGCCCCACCGGCGTGACCACCACGCCCGCCGGCGCGGCCTTCCTGCGGCAGGCGCAGTTGACGCTGCGGCATGCGGAAAGCGCCGTTGCGGCCGCGCGCGAGGCGCGGCTGGCCGGCACGGTCAGCATCGGTTTTGCGCCCACCACCGCGTCGCTGCTGGCGCGTCCGTTTTATGCGGCCATGACCGAGCGCTATCCCAACGTGCGCCTGCATCTGGTCGAAGGCCTGTCGGGCAACCTGGGCGACCTGCTCAACGCCCGCCGGCTGGATCTGGCCGTCCTGTTCCAGAACGACAGCGCGCAAGGCCGCAGCGTGGTGCCGGTGCTGGACGAACGCCTGTTCCTGCTGGCCCCGCGCGGCATGGTGGAGCGTCCCGACGGCGAGCCCGTCCGCATGGCCGACCTGGCGGGGCTGCCCCTTGCCGTCACCAGCAAGGCGCACGGGCTGCGCGCGTGGGTCGAGGCGGCCTTCGAGCGAGCGGGCATCGAGCCCTGGATCGGCGTCGAGGTCGACGGCCTGACCACGCTGATGGACCTGGTGCAGGCCCATCCGATCGCCACGATCCAGCCCGGCGCAGCCGTGGCCCGCGTCGAAACCGGGCTGCTCAGCATGCACCCCATCGACGACCCGTATCTCTTTCGCCGCAACCAGATCTACTGCATCAGCGACGACGAGCTCTCGCCCGCCGCCCTGGCCGCTCGCGTGGTGCTGCTGGACGCCATGCGCGCCCTGGTCCGGCACGGCGGCTGGCCAGGCGCCACCCTTCTCGATTCGTGATGCCCCCATACGCTTAGGATCCCTAGGCGGTCGGTTTTCTTGAAGATAAATTGATCTACATCAAGCCGCGGCAGCGTGTCGCGACGATTTACCTTCACGAAATCCGATGACCACTATTCCGAATCGCCCCGGCCAGCTGGGCATTTCCTCCATGCGCCCCCACTGCTCCGACGCCGAGTGGCAAGCCCGCGTGGACCTGGCGGCCTGTTACCGGCTGGTCGAGCTCTATGGCATGGCCGACATGATGGCCAACCACATCTCGTCCCGCGTGCCCGGCGAGGACAACGCGTTCCTCATCAACCCCTACGGCATGATGTACGAGGAGATCACGGCATCCAGCCTCATCAAGGTCGACCTGGACGGCACCATCCTGTCCAAGCCCGATTTCGGCGATCTGAACTACGGCATCAACAAGGCCGGCTATGTGATCCACAGCGCGGTGCATGCCCACCGCCACGAGGTGGACTGCGTCATCCACACCCACAGCTGGGCGTCGATGGCCGTGTCGTCGCTGGAATGCGGCCTGTTGCCGCTGACGCAGACCGCCATGCGCTTTTTGAAGATCGGCTACCACGATTACCAGGGCGTGGTCCTGGGCACCGACGAACAGGCCTCGCTTCTGGCCGATCTGGGCCAGGGCGAGGCGCTGATCCTGCGCAATCACGGCGCGCTGACCGTGGGCCGCACCGTGGGCGAGGCCTTCAACTGGATGCACCGCCTGGAACTGGCCTGCCGTTCGCAACTGGCGGCCATGGCAACCGGCGCTCGGCTCCAGCCCGTGCCGCAACCGGTGCTGGAAGAAACCTGGAACAACTACCAGCCTGGCACCCGCCGCCCCTACGGCGTCATGGAGTGGCCCGCGCTCTTGCGCAAGCTGGACCGGATCGATCCCGGCTACCGCGACTGACCTTCCGATTTTTCAGCGTCCCGGCCGGCGTGGCGGCACGGGGCCCCATCACACGACAACGACCACGCGAGGAGACATCATGAAAACTGCCCAAGCCCTGCTCGCTTGCGCGGCGCTGGCGGGCGCCTGTACCGCGCCCGCCGCCAGCGCCGCCGGCTATCCCGACCGGCCAGTCAAGGTCATCGTGGCCTTCTCGCCCGGCGGCACCACCGACACGCTCACGCGCAGCGTCACGAACACCCTGACGCAGAAGCTGGGCCAGCCCTTCGTGGTGGAAAACAAACCCGGCGCGGGCGGCAATATCGGCACCGAGTACGTGGTGCGCGCCGCGCCCGACGGCCACACGCTGATCGTGAACTCGGTCGGCCCCATCGCCGTCAACCCGTCGCTGAACAAGCTGTCCTACGATCCGCTCACCGACCTGGTGCCGATGGTGCAGATCGCGACCGTGCCCAACGTGCTGGTCGTGCCGCCGTCCTCGCCCGCCAAGGACATCCAGGGTTTTCTGAAATATGTGAAGTCCGCGCGCGAGCTCAACTACAGCTCCACCGGCGTGGGCACGTCGTCGCACCTTTCCAGCTACATGCTGATGGACGAACTGAAGGTAAACGCCACCCACGTGCCGTACAAGGGCGCGGACGCCGTGAACGACCTGCTGGCCGGCCGTATCGACTTCATGTTCGCCACCATTCCGTCTGTGATCGGGCACATTCGCGCCGGCAAGCTGCGCGCGCTGGCGGTCAGCACGCAGCAACGGTCCGCCACCCTGCCCGAACTGCCGACCATCGCCGAATCCGGCTATCCGGGTTTTGACGCGGGTTCGTGGTTCGGCTTCTTCGCCCCCAAGGGCACGCCCCAGCAGGTGGTCGATCTGGTCAACCGCGAAGTCAATGCGACGCTGCCCGCGCTGAACGAGCAGATGCTGCGTGAAGGCGCCGAGCCGGTCGGCGGCACGCCGGCGCAGTTCGCCACCTTCATCAAAGGCGAACACGACAAGTGGGCCGTGCTGGTCAAGAAGTTCGATCCGCAGGCGCATTGACGCGCGCATTGACGAGCAAGGAGCGCGCGCCGCAAGCCGCTAGGCGAGGTCCGCCGCCTCCAGCTTCCACCCCAGCACGTACAACCACGCCGCGGCGGGATCGGCATCAAAGGCCGCGGCGGCCCCATCGCGCAAGGTTCGCGCCGCGGCCGGCGTGCTGGCCTCGACGACAAACAGCGGCGACAGCACGCGGTCGCTGGCGGACTCCCGCGGCAGCGGGGTGCTGAGCGCCGCGTCGGGCACCAGCAGGCAAGACCGCACGAAGCCTTCCACTTCACGCAATTCCGCGCCCGCATTGCGCGCCCGTCCCACCGGCGCGCCCGCGCAGCCCACCGGCAAGGGCAGTACGACGAGCTGGCTGCCGCTGCCCGCGCCGGTCACCGCTTCCACCGCGCACACGCGGCGCATCGGATCGCGCATGCGGTCCAGATTGGCCACCGACCAGGCGGTCTGACGCTCGAACGCGGCGCGGTAAGCGGCCGTGGTGAACGCGCCCAACGACTGGGTGCGGTACAGGCCCAGATACTTGCGCCCGCCCTGCACGGACACATAGCGCGCGCCCGACAGGAAACCAGGAATCCGCACGCGTTCCTCGACATGCTCGCGGTCGTACCAGCGGTTGAAATCGGGTTCATCGGCGGGGTCGACGTCGGTCGCGACGAAAAGCAGCCCGTTGGGCACAAGCGGAAATTTGGAATCAGGCGTCATGGCGGCAAGCGGTCGGGATGAGCAAGGCCTCATCTTCGGGCGCAGCCCGCCGCGCGGCAAACCAATAAATCTTGCGCCAGGCAACAGAATTACTGAAAGCGCGCCGGGGTTTTCACCCTTGCCAACGGGTGGATTCCGCCTGCGGGGCCACCACTGCGGCCGTGAACTGATCCGACGCGCGGCAGGCCAGCTCGGCGACCAGCCGGATGGCGTCGGACCCGCCGCTTTCCAGGTAGCTCACCACCAGCAGCTGCGGCGGCGCCGGCAGATCCGTGCGGATCACCTGGATCTCGCCGCGCGCGACGTATTCGTAGATGGGCGGCAACGGCACAAGCGCGCGGCCGAACCCGCTGCGCACCAGCCGCGCCAGCGCCGAGATCGAGCTCACGAAATGCACCTTGCCCTGCGGCATGCCCACTTCGCGGTACAGCGCCTTGAGCGCCTCGTGCGGCTGCGAGCCCGGGCTCATCGTCAGCACCGGCTCGCCGAGCAGGTCGTGCACCGTCATGGTGTCTTCGCCACCGGCCGGCCCGACCCATCCCATTTCCATCGGCAGGCACGGCATGCTGATGATGCCCGTATCGTTCAGCACGTCCGTCTGGAACGCGATGTCCAGCGTGCCTTCGCGCAGGCCGCGATGCAGGGCGCGCGTGGTTTCCGACGTGAGCTGCACCTCGATGCCCGGATACGTCGACCGCAGGTTCGTCAGAAAACCGATCAGCCACGTATGCACGACGGTTTCGATCGCGCCGATACGCACCAGACCGGCGACTTCGTCGCCCCGCTTGCCCAGCGACAGGATCTGCTGGCGGATCTCGAGCAGGCGCTCGCCGTAGTCCAGCAACCGGGTGCCGACCGCGGTGAGCTTCAGTTCCTTGGCGTCGCGTTCGAACAGGCGCGCACCGATGTCTTCTTCGAGCGACGCGACGCGGTTTGCCACGGCCGCCTGCGTGATGTGCAGGCGGTCGCTGGCGGCGCGGAAACTGCCCAGCCGGGCGGACCACAGAAAGGCTTCGACAAAACGCGTATTCATGGGCCAGATGCTACTGCCATCCTGGCGGCCGCGCGCGCGCCCGATCGCACGGCAAGACGCTATGTCCCCTTATGTGGTGCGCCTTGCACCATTTTGGTTCACGGCGAGCACCAGCCTGAAGCGGCACACACGCGCACCACAGGGCAACCCGTCCCGCGGACAACCTGGCACGGGTATTGCTTGATGACTGGTATGCAAGCTTGTCTACAAGCGCCCCCACTCAAGCAGCCCAGGAGCCTTACATGATCGATCGCAACGCACCCTACGCCTTCAACGCTACCCGCCGCCGCCTGATCCAGGGCGCCGCCATGGGCGCCGCGGCGCTCGCCGCCCCGGCGTTGGTGCGCGCGCAATCGGGGCCGGTCATCCGCATCGGCTTCTGGCCCGTGGCCGCAGGCCTGCCGTTCTACGCCGCCATCGAGAAAGGCTACTTCAAGGAAGCGGGCCTGAACGTCGAGGCGCTGAAGTTCGCCGGCGCGCAGCAGGTCATGGAAGCCATGCTCGCGGGCCGCGCCGACGGCAGCGCCAACGGCACGGGCTCGGCCAACCTGGCCATCGGCGAGATCGCCTCGCCCGGCCTGTTCAAGATTTTTGCGTCCAACCCCAGCAACGTAAAGAACGTGCTGGACGAGTTCATCGTCGCGAAAGACAGTCCCATCAAATCCATCGCAGACCTCAAGGGGAAAAAGGTCGGTTCTGGTCCCGGCATCCAGAATTCCACGCTGGCCAAGGCAGTACTGGAGCGCGCCGGCGCAACCGGAGCAACCGTGGTCGAGTTGGCGATCAGCCAGCACGTCGCCGCGGTTGCCGCCGGCCAGTTGGATGCGTGCTACACGCTTGAACCCACGGGCACGGTGGGCCGCCTGAACGGCACGACCCGCGTGCTGGAAACGGGCGTGATCGCCAAGTACGTGCTGGGCGATCCCATGGCGCCGTGGTTCGGCGGCTCGGCCTCGCTCACCACCGCCTTCCTGAAAAAGCATCCCGAGGAAAGCAAGAAATTCATCGCGGCGTACGCGCGCGGCATCGAACTGATCCGCACCAACCCCGCCGAGGCGCGCCCGTTCCTGAAGGGCTACACCGCCATCGAAGGCCCGATGACCGAGGAAGTGCCGCTGGCCGCCTACACGCTGCATAACGAGTTCACGCCCAGCGACGTGCAGTACTTCCAGAAGTTCTTCGACCTCTTCACCGACAAGGGCATCTTCGCGCAAAAGGTCGACGTTTCGACCATGCTTTACAAGGGCTGACCATGACCGCGACCACGGCTACGGGCGCCACGCCCGCCCCTTCTCCGGCCTCAACCGCCGCGCCGCCCAAGGCGCAGCCGGCCATGTCCAAACCGCCGCGCAAGTTCAACAGCGCGCGCCTGCTTCCCCTGATCGGCCCGCTGGCGCTGTTCATCGTGTGGGACCTGGTGGTCCGCCTGCAGCTGGTCAGCCCCGTGCTGCTGCCCACGCCCAGCGCCACCATCGTGGCGCTCGTCAAGGGCATGGCGGGCGGCCCGCTGCTGGCCGACTTCCTGTCTTCGCTGAACCGCACGGTGCAGGCCTTCCTGATCGCCGGCGTGATCGGCGTGCCGTTGGGCGTGCTGCTGGGCAGCAACGAGAAGGCCTATCGCAGCGTCGAATTCCTGGTGGACTTCTTTCGCTCCACCCCTTCGTCCGCGCTGATCCCGCTGTTCCTGATGATCTTCGGGGTGACCGATATGAACAAGATCGCCATCGCCGCCTTCGCGGCCGTGCTGGTGATCCTGTTCAACAGCGCCTACGGCGTCATCAACGCCCGCAAGCAGCGGGTGATGGCGGCGCGCGTGATGGGCGCCTCGCGCTGGCAGATCTTCAAGGACGTGCTGATCTGGGAAAGCCTGCAACCCACCTTTGTCGGCTTGCGCAGCGGCGTGTCGATGGCGCTGGTCATCGTGATCGTGGCCGAGATGTTCATCGGCTCGGACAGCGGCCTGGGCAACCGGATCATCAATGCGCAGCAAGTGCTGAACGTGCGCGAGATGTATGCCGCGATCCTGGCGGCCGGCGCACTGGGCTATGTGCTCAATATTCTCTTTCTCGTGCTGGAAAAGCGCGTGGTTCACTGGAGCGGCCGATAATGTCCACCGTCATCAATCCCGCCATCGCCCCCGGACCGGCTGCCGTGCCCTTTCAACCGGGCCCGCTGGGCACGCACATCACCATCCGCGGGCTGACCAAGTATTTCGCAGGCTGGCCGCTGTATGAAGACTTCAACCTGGACATCCCCAAGGGCAAGATCGTATCGGTCTTCGGTCCCAACGGCTGCGGCAAGTCCACGCTGATCAACATGATCGCGGGCCTCATCCCCATCGATTCCGGCGAGATCCTGTTCGACGGCAAGTCGTTGGCTCAGACCAAGATCGGGTACGTGTTCCAGAACTACCGCGAAGCCATGTTCCCGTGGCTGCGCACCATCGACAACATTGCCTACCCGTTGCGCCTGGAAGGCCGCAGCAAGGCCCAGGTCGACGCGCGCGTCGAGGAACTGGTGGCCTCGTTCGACGTGAAGTTCGATCTGAACCGGTATCCCTACGAGCTTTCCGGCGGCCAGCAGCAGACCGCCTCGATCATGCGCGCGCTGGCGCCCGGGCCCGAGGTGCTGTTCCTGGACGAGCCATTCTCGGCGCTCGACTTCGAGATGACGCTCTTCATCCGCGAGAAGCTGCAGGAAGTCTTCCTGCAGACTGGCACCACCATGCTGCTGGTCTCGCACGATCTGGAGGAAGCCGTGTACCTGGCCGACCAGGTGCTGCTCCTGACCAAGCGGCCCACGCGGGTCGCCGAGATCCTGGACTACACGGATGCGCGCCCCCGCACGGTGGAGACGCTGTCCGAGCCCAGCTTCATCCAGATGAAGAAACTGAGCCTGGAGATCTTCCAGCGCGAAGTGCGCAAGTAACCCACGACATCACCGGGAGCAACCGCCATGACACAGGAAACCATCGACCAATACGTGCGCAGCGCGCTGGCGCTGTCTGGGTATGCGCTGCGCGAGTCCGCCACGGAACAGGTCGCGCAGCAGTTCGCCCGCATCCACGACATCGCCGCCGCGTTTGCGGACGAGCCGCTGCCGGTGGAACTGGAATCGGCCTCGGTGTTCCGCCCGTGACCGGCCCGGCTCACGACATCGCCCGCCAGGTGCGCAGCGGCGAACGCAGCGCCGTGGCGGTGCTGGACGCCACCCTCGCCCGCGTGCGCGAACGCGATCCCCGCTACAACTGCTTCACGGCCCTGACGGAAAGCCGCGCGCGGCAGGAAGCGCTGGCCATCGATGCGCGCCGGGCGCGCGGCGACGCACTGCCGCCGCTGGCCGGGGTGCCTTACGCGGTAAAGAATCTATTTGATGTCGCCGACGAAGTCACACTGGCCGGCGGACGCGTCAACGCGTCCAATCCCCCCGCCAGCCGCGATGCTGTGCTGGTGGCGCGCATGCGCGAGGCGGGCGCCGTGCTGATCGGCGCGCTGAACATGGACGAGCACGCCTACGGCTTCACCACGGAAAACACGCATTACGGCGCGTGCCGCAACCCGCACGACACGGCCCGCATCGCGGGCGGCTCGTCCGGCGGCAGCGCCGCTGCCGTGGCCGGCG
>JAEYVD010000773.1 GCA_023432075.1 Pseudomonadota bacterium
TTGACATACGGGCACGCCGGCATCGGCGGCGCGACGCACGTGGGCATGGAAGAGTTCGCCATGGCGGCCGGCGTGCGGTTCAACGCCATCGCGTACAAGGGCGGCGCGGCCGCGCTGCAGGATGTGCTGGGCGGCCAGGTCGATCTCTTGGCCGATTCCAGCTCGTGGGCGCCGCATGTCGAGGCGGGCAAACTGCGCCTGCTGGCGACCTGGGGCGAATCGCGCGCCTCGCGCTTCAAGGACGCGCCAACCCTGAAGGAATTGGGTTACGACGTCGTGGTCGAGGCGCCCAATGGCATCGGCGCGCCCAAGGGTCTGGATCCCGCCGTCGAGCGCAAGCTGCGCGATGCGTTCCGCACCGCCGTCAAGAGCGACGCCTTCAAGCAAGTGGCTGACCGCATCGACGCGCCGGTGACGTACCTGGACGGCCCGGACTACCAGGCGTATGTCGCCTCGGTCTATCAACAGGAGACCGCATTGATCGCGCGCCTGAAATTGAAAGAAATGCTGCAGAAGGGTTGATTCACCGTGAACGCCAACCCCTTGATCCGGCTTCACCCCAACGACAATGTCCTTGTCGCCCGGGAAGCCCTGGCCCTGGGCATGGTCGTGCCCGACCTGGGTCTGCGCGTGCGCGCGCAGGTCCCAGGCGGCCACAAGATTGCCGCCTGCCGCATTGCCGCGGGCACACCGGTGCGCAAGTACGACGCCGTCATTGGCGTGGCCGCCCGGGACATCGAAGCGGGCGACCATGTGCACGCCCACAACCTCGCGCTGGCCGACTTCGAGCGGGACCCGGCGTTCTGCCGCGACGTGCGCCCCGTCGCGATGGTCCCCGAGGCGCAGCGCGCCACGTTTCAGGGTTACCTGCGCGCCGACGGCCGGGTGGGCACGCGCAATTTTGTCGGCATCATCGCGTCGGTGAACTGTTCCGCCACGGTCATCCACCACATCGCGCAGCATTTCACGCCCGAGCGGCTGGCCGCCTTTCCCAACGTGGATGGGGTGGCTGCGTTTGCGCAGACGAGCGGTTGCGGGATGTCCTCGCCCAGCGAGCATTTTGATGTCCTGCGGCGCACGCTGGCGGGCTATGCGCGGCACCCTAACCTGGCCGGTGTGCTGATCGTCGGCCTGGGATGCGAACGCAATCAAGTGTCCGCCTTGATCGACTCGCAGAACCTGGCCGGCGATCCGCGGGTACGCACCCTGGTGATGCAGGACACGGGTGGTACGCGCGCCACCATCGACGCGGGTATCCGCGCCGTGGAGGAAATGCTGCCGCACGCGAACGCCGCGCGCCGCAGCAGCGTGCCGGCCAGCCACCTGAAGATCGGCCTGGAATGCGGCGGTTCCGACGGCTATTCCGCCATCACGGCCAATCCCGCGCTGGGCGCGGCGATGGATATTCTGGTGCGTCACGGCGGCACGGCGATCCTGTCGGAAACCCCGGAAATCCACGGCGTGGAATACCTGCTGACGCGCCGCGCCGTCACGCCGGAAGTGGGACAGAAGCTGCTGGACCGGCTGGCCTGGTGGGAAACCTACACCGCCGGGCATAACGCGCAGTTCAATGGTGTCGTCGGCCACGGCAACCAGCAAGGCGGCCTGGCCAACATCTTCGAAAAATCGCTGGGGTCCGCCATGAAGGGCGGCACGACGCCACTGCAAGCCGTGTACGAGTACGCCGAACCCATCGACCGCGCCGGCCTGGTGTTCATGGATTCGCCCGGCTACGACCCGGTTGCCGTCACCGGACAGATCGCAAGCGGGGCCAATCTGATCTGCTTCACGACGGGGCGAGGATCGATGTTCGGCTCCAAGCCCGCGCCCACGCTCAAGCTTGCCAGCAACAGCGGCATGTACGCCCGGCTTGAGCAGGACATGGACATCAACTGCGGCGCGGTGCTGGACGGCGAGGTGGACATCGCGCAGATGGGGCAACGCATCTTCGAGCACATCCTGCGCGCCGCCTCGGGCGCACCCACCAAGAGCGAGGCCCTGGGCCTGGGCAACCACGAATTCGTGCCCTGGCACCTGGGCATCGTCAGCTGACCCGCCACCTTTCAGGAACCCAACCGCATGCCTGCACTCAACCCCTTCAAGGCCGCCCTTGCGGCGCGCCACGCCCAGGTCGGGCTATGGCTCTCCATGGCCGATCCCTATCTGGCCGAGGTGTCCGCCACCGCCGGCTTTGACTGG
This sequence comes from Pseudomonadota bacterium, assembly GCA_023432075.1. Classification (GTDB taxonomy): domain Bacteria; phylum Pseudomonadota; class Gammaproteobacteria; order Burkholderiales; family Burkholderiaceae_B; genus Achromobacter. The sequence goes on from JAEYVD010000773.1 coordinate 2,200, forward strand.
CTGCTCATTGACGGCGAGCACGCCCCGAACGACCTGCGCGGAACGCTTGCGGCGCTGCAGACCGTGGCGCCCTACCGCGCGCAGCCCGTGGTGCGCGTGGTGGCGGCAGACACCGCGCTCATCAAGCAGATGCTGGACATCGGCGCGCAAACCCTGCTGGTGCCGATGGTGGACACGGCCGAGCAGGCGCGCGCCCTGGTCGCCGCCACGCGGTATCCGCCGCACGGCATGCGCGGGGTCGGCAGCGCCGTGGGACGCGCGTCGCGCTGGAGCGCCCGCGAGGATTACCTGGAAATCGCCGACGACGAAGTCTGCCTGCTCGTGCAGGCGGAAACCATTCAAGCGCTGTCGAACCTGGAGGCGATCTGCGAGGTGCCCGGCGTGGACGGCGTCTTCATCGGGCCGGCCGATCTGGCCGCGTCGATGGGCCACCGCGGGCGGCCCGGCCACCCGGAAGTGCAAGCCGCGATCGAGCGCGCCATGCAGGTCATCATCGCGCGCGGCAAAGCCGTCGGCACCCTGACGTCGGACCCGGCCTTGGCGCGGCGCTACCTGGATCTGGGATGCACCTTCGTGGCGGTTGGGGTGGATGTCCTGCTCTATGCCAACAGCGCCCGCCGGCTGGCGGCCAGCTTTGGCCGGGGAGCCGCTGGCACCGCCGCCGCGCCATCGGCCGCGTACTGAGGACGCGAAGCAGCCTGGCCCCGCCGGCAATCTGGTCTTGCGTGACCACGCATTCAGGCATAAATTGATCGGTACCGCTTTTCGATCGGCCATCACGATTCGTCCGCCCGAATCGCGCGCGAAGGTTGTTTTCTATCTTTTGTTTTGTTCCCCCAAAGGAGCGATGCGATGCGAGTAAAACACCTGCTTGGCCCAGCGACCCTAGCCCTCTCGATGCTGGTCGGGTCGGCTGTGACGGCCGCGCCCTCGGAACCTGCCCCGATCGTCACGGGCAAACACTGGACCGAATCCGACGCCAATCTCAAGAAGGCCTATCTGCTGGGCATGGCCAACGTCCTTGAGGTCGAAAGAGCCTACCAGCAACGCCGTGCCGTGCCGGATACCCAGACGCTGGTGCCCAAGTTCTCCATGGGTCTTCAGAACCAGACGCTGGACTCCGTGCGCGAGACCGTCGACCGCTGGTATGCCGCCAATCCGAGCCGATTGGATCGCCCTGTCGTGGAGACGATCTGGTTTGAGATCGTCATGCCCGCCACGAAGACGAAACGCACCCCCTAGGAGCCGCCATGAAGAC
>JAEYVD010000470.1 GCA_023432075.1 Pseudomonadota bacterium
GCGCCATCGAGGTAAGGACGGTCAGCGCCACTGTGGCGCAGGCGCGGAGCGCGGTGCGGTTCATGGTGAGTCTCCTGTGCGTGTCATCGCGTTTTGTATGTTTGTTGACACTCTAGGAATTTGCGCCTTTCCGAACAACGGCAATTTCTCAAAAAGATCCGGATAGTGGACTCTTTTGTGACGTGGCATTGCGCACGCCTTTCGGTCAGGCTTTGCTTGGCCCGAAAATACAGCTTGGCGGACCCTGTCCGCATCGATGTGCTTCCAATTTGATGTTCAATATCCGGACTACACAGCGAGTCAATCATGCACTTTCCCGCAAGTGATCTGAACCCCGAACAGACCTACCGCCTGATGAGCGGCATCATCGTGCCCCGGCCCATCGCCTGGATCAGCAGCGTCAACGCGCACGGTGTCGTCAACCTGGCCCCCTTCAGTTGTTACACCTTCGTCTCCAACCAGCCGCCAATGATTGGCGTGAACATCGGCAGAAAGGCTGGCGAGCGCAAAGACACCGGCCGCAACATCATGGAAAACGGCCATTTCGTCGTGAACATTGCCGACGAAACCCTGCTGGACCCGTTGCACGAAAGCGCCCACGAGCATCCGCCCGAAGTCAGCGAAGCCGAGCTGCTGGGCCTGGAGGTCCTTTCCGGCACGGTGATCGCGACACCGCGCCTGGCCGCAGCGCCCATCAGCCTGGAATGCCGGCTGCATAGCGTCACGCCGTTTGGCAACACCGGCGCCGAGTTCTATGTGGGTGAAGTCGTGATGTTTCACATCCGCGAGGGCCTGATGCAAGACGGCAAGATCGACACCGGCAAGCTGCGCCCCATCTGCCGCATCGGCGGGCCGAACTATGCGTCGCTGGGCGAAATCATCACCAAACGTGGCATCGCCCAAACGGCAAAGTCCGTCATGAAACCGGAGGCCGCATGAGCGGCTCCGAGGCTAAAAGCGCGGCCGGCGCCCAGACCGTCCGGCGCGCATTGGCCTTGCTGCGGTTGATTGCGTGCGGGCAGGAACGGGGTGTGCGCTTGGTGGACCTGGAGCGCATGTCCGGCCTGAACCGGCCGACCGTGCATCGATTGCTCAAGACCTTGGTGCAGGAAGAAGCGGTAGAACAGGACCCGGAAACGCGGCGGTACTTGATTGGCCAGGAAATCACCCTGCTTGGGCTGGCGCGAACGCGGCGGTTTCCGTTATTGACGCTGGCCGATCCGTACATGGCCGAACTGGCGGATCAGGTGGGGGATACCGTGTTTCTGAGTATCCGGCACGGGCTTGATTCGATCTGCATTGGGCGTCGGACAGGAAGGCATCCGATACAGGTGTTGTCGATTGAGGTAGGTGTGCGCCGGCCGCTTGGGGTGGGGGTGTCTGGCGTGGCGTTGTTGGCCAGCCTGGACGCGGACGAAAGCGCGCGGCTGGTTAGCAGTAATGCGGCGCGGTTGGAGGTGTTGGGCGAGCGGGTGGAGGATGTGATCGCGCGGGTTGACTCGGCCCGGCGGGAAGGCCTGGCGCATGCGCCCGTGGGGCTGATGCCGGGGACCAGCGCGGTCGCGGTGCCGATCATGTCGGCTAAAGGGGAAGCGCTCGGGGCGATTACGGTGACGGCGATGGCGGAGCGCTTAGGGCCGGGGAGGTTCGGGGAGGTCGTGGACAGGATGCGGCAGGCGGTGGCAGGAATCGCAGCAAGGTGGGGACACGTCTCGAATCGGGCGTGACGCAACGGGCCGTAGGGCCCGAGAGCGCGGGGGGGGATGGTCGCAGGGGCGCGCATGAAGTTAGGGTCATGACTTCGTCCAAGACGCGGCCCGCGAATGTCTGGGTCTGTCCCGCGCCGCTAGAACGCCCAGCGCGCGGTCAGCGTGGCGCCATGTTCCTGGGTGCCCGAGCCGAACTGTCCCGCGTAGCTGAGATCGAGGGTGCCGCTGCGACCCATCGCGGTCCCCAAGCCGGCTTCAACCAGAGCCGCGTTGCGCGCAATTGGCGCGCCGGCAACCGTGAACGCGTTGCCCACATCGAAAGCCATCCGCGCGGTCGGATTCAGGTCGCCGAAGGCATGGCGCCAGCCGGCGCCGGCGGTGATCCAACCCTCAAACTTGTCCAGCGTCACCAATTGCCGGCCGCGCAGACCCAGCGTGCTGGTGGTGGTCTGGTTGTCTTGGCTCGCGCCCGACAGCGCGGCGCTGCCGCCGCTTTCCCGGAACGCGCGGCTGCGAAGATTGGCCCAGGCCAGGCCGGCGTACGGCTCCACCGAGAGCGCTTGTCCAACCTCAATGGCATACCCCAGTTCGGTGAAGAGCTGGGTGGTGTTGGCGCCGTAATCGGCCCGCAGCGTTTGATCCAGCCCGCCCACGGCGATACGGCGTTTGCTGTTGATGTCGTGCCAGGTGTATGAGCCGCCCAGCAGCAGATTGAGCTTGCCGTCGCCGACGTCGAAGGCCTTGCCGCCGTAAACAATGGCGCTGTAGCTTGAGATATCGACCTTGCCGTCGACGCCATCGGTGCGCAGGTTGCTGTCGGTGTAACCCAGCGCGCCGCCCAGGCGCCAGCCATTGCCGATTGCACCGTCGGCGCCGGCAAAGACGCCGCCCGTGTGCACGCGAACTTCTGAGGTTTCGCTGGAGGCGCCCATCCGTTGCCAGTTGCCGACCAGTTGCGCCCATGCCGGTCGCGCGTTGGAGGTGGGCAGGACAGACGATGCTGGCGCCACGTCGCTCGCACCCATGGATGCCGTGGGCGCGCCCGCGCGCATGCCGGCGCCGAGGTTGGCGCGCAGATGCGATAGCGGCACGTCTCGGGCCTGGCCGCCGACTCCCTGCATTGCGCCGATCGCGCCCGCGTGGGATTTTCCGGAGAGCGCGGAAAAGAACGGCTGCGGTGCTCCATTGGGCAGGTTGAGCGCGTGGCGATAGACCTCGTTGTCGGCGGGCATGCTGTCGATTGCATTGGCGGCAGCGCTGGCATTGCGGTCCGTGACCAGATCGGCAAAGCGGATCGGCCGCGAAGGCGGGGAGCCGACCGGGTCTGGAGCGGGCATGGGAGGCGTGACACCCGGTCCCGGCTGCGCGGGCGGAACAGGGGTGGTGCCAGGAGGAACCAGTTTGCGCGTCAGCGTCAGGCGAGCGTCCTGGTCATTGTCGGAATAACTGAGCGAAGGCGTCAGGTAGGCGAGATCGGCCGATACGCCGCTGAAACGCGTGCCGTTAAAGGTGCCAGTCGCGTGCAGGATGTTGTAAGTCGTGTTTTCGGCGTAGTTCCCCGGCGTTGCCTTGACCTGCACGTTCGCGTCCGTCAACGTCGCGACGCCGTTGACGATCACGCGGTCGCTCCTGCCGTCCGCTGCGGTCGTGACGCGCAAGACGGAGGCGGGCGAGAAGGTGAGGTCGCCATTGACGGTGAGCGCGCGCAGGCCGCCGGGCGAGAGAACGGCGTCGCTCGCCAACGTGGTAGCACCGACTGTGCCGCCGCCGCCCAGTTGCGCGCCGCTAGCTACTGCAACCGGGCCGGGAAGCGCACCATTTACGGTCAGCGATCCGCCATCGACCAAGGTGCGCGGATTGAGCAGCGGGTTGACGTTGCCGATGCTGTTGCCGGTCAGCACCACGTCGCCCGCGGCCACTCGAAGTTCCCCGGCGCCCGAAAGGGTGCCGGCGTACGTGACGGCGGGGCCGGTGAAATTGAAGAGCACCTTCCCGGCGCCAGCGCCAAATTCAATGGCGCCCACATCCAGAAAGCCGCCCGCCGCGGGCGTTGCGTCGTTGGCGCCGATGACAAGCGTGCCGGTCGAGCCGGGCAATTTCGCGAGCACAACGCTGGGCGCCGACAGGCGTGCCCTGTCAGTCACGCTGAGGCTACCCGTGCCCCGGTTGCCCACGACGATGCCGGCACCGGAACGCCATTCGCTACCCGCGCCCGTCAGGTTGACGCTTGCAGTTGCGCTTTGATGACTGTCGGCAAGTGCGGCACCCACGTCCGTGTAGAGCGCGCCGCCGCCGGACACGGTTATCTTCGCAAGGGAGAGCCCGGCGATGCTCATGTAGCCCGTGCTTGTCCAGGAAGACCCGGGGCCGGCGATCGTGACGGTCGCATCCCCCATGCCCCACTCGCCCAGAACGGCTGTGCCGGTCGTCAGTGTGGACGCGCCGTTGATCGAAAGAACTCCCTGTCCCGAGCCCGCCAGACTGAAATGTGTCGCCGTCACCGTGGCGCGGTTCGCGAACGTGAGACGGCCCTTCGCGCCGACCGTAAGGGCCGACTCCATGCTCGTCGTTTCCAGATGGGCGCCATCGCGGACAGTCAGTGTGCCGTCGCCGCCGTTGTTGCCGGTAATGACCCCGCGGGCATCCAGCCGCGCTGCAGCGCCTGCAATGTCGAGCACACCCACCTGGGATTGCCCGTTATACACATTTCGCGCCACGCCCGCGCCGTTCAGGGTGACCGCCTCGCTCCCGCCCACGGAAGCATCGACGCTGGCGCTTGGCACCGTGCCGCCCCATGTGAGCGGGTCGAACCAGTCGCGGGAGGCCCACGCCGCGGATCCGGGTGCAATGGCGCCGGCGAGCGCGACCACGATGCCCAGACGCGGAAAGGTGCTGTGGGGGAAGGGCTTGGATTCACGATTTGACACAGCGGCGTCCCGAATTTTCGTGACCGGATATTACTCAAAACGTCGAGTTGCTTCGGAACTTTTTGGTAACTGAGGGCTGATCCCGGCCGTCGTGCGACGGACGGTATTTCACCTGCTTTCAGAAGTGGGGTTTCCGCTTTGCGCACAACATCATTCATAAAGAATAGTTGGCCGCTTCCCGCTAAAGATTCGAAGTAGTCTTATTTCAGTAATGATTGGCGCGGTGGTTTCATACGTTTGCTGCGATTTGAAATGCAGCATGTGGAAGCGCTGAATAATCCATATTCCGGTCCCCAGCGAACGGCTTGCTGTAGGACTGCAGCCGCAGATTGCGTGGTGGCCTGCGGCCAGCATTTTGGATAAAACAGCGGCGGCCAACCGGCGGTTGACGTTGGGGCGTTAGGTAGGGTGACCGGTTGGCCGTGATCTAGGCTATGGCCGTGGCGGAAGTCACGGCTTTTTTTTGTACGGCAGGCCGGGTATCGCGAGCGGCAAGCCCGCAAAGCCGCTAGACGGCTGACGGCCTGGCAGCGCGCGTGCGGCGCAGTTCGACCACTTGCTCCGCGCCTACGGCGCGCGCGCGCAGCTGGCCGCAGCCGCCGTCCACATCCTGCCCCGCGCTATTCCTGACTTTGGTCAGCACGCCACGGCTGTGCAGATAACGGACGATTTCGCGGGTGCGCGCGGAATCGGGGCGCTGGTAGGTATCGCCCTCAAGACTATTGAACGGAATGACGTTGAGCACGCCGTACTTGCCTTTGAGCAGACCCGCGACCGCATCGAGTTCATCGTCGCCGTCGTTGACGCCTTTGAGTAGCGTCCATTGGTACTGGATCGGGTAGTCGGTGTCGCGAGCATATCGCTCGCCAAGTTCGATTAGCGCTTCCGGAGAAATTTTGGGTGCGCGCGGCAGCAGATGCTCTCGCAACTCGGCTTTGGTCGTGTGCAGCGACAGCGCCAGTGCGGGCTTGACGCGTTGCCGCGGCAGCGCTTCGAACACGCGCAGGTCTCCCACCGTGGAGAACACCAGATTCTTGTGCCCGATATTGCCTTCGGTGCCGAGCAGGTCGATAGCTTCGAGCACGTTGTCGAGGTTGTGGGCCGGTTCACCCATGCCCATGAAAACGACTTTCTTCACCGCACGCTGACGCCGCGCCAGCACGACCTGGGCGAGGATTTCCATGCTGGTGACCTGACGAATCAAGCCGCTCTTGCCGGTCATGCAGAAGCGACAGCCGACCGCACAGCCGACCTGGGTGGACACGCACAGTCCGTCGCGCGGCAACAGTACGCTTTCCAAAATCTGCCCGTCGGCCAGTTCGACAAGCAAGCGCGAACCGTCGCTGCCGGCATGTTCCGAGCGGATGCGGGCAAGGCCGTCCAATTCTGCGGTCAAGGCGGGCAGGGCGTCGCGCAGCGCGAGGGGCAGAAAATGCTCGGCGCTACGGCGCCGCGTGCCGGTGTCGAGCGCCTGCCCTTGCAGCCAGACGCGCATGATCCGCCCGCGGTGAACGGGCAGCGCGCCGAGCGCGGCGAGGCGTTGGTCGAAGTCAGAAAAGCGCATGGGGGAGCGGATTTTACTTTGGTCGAGGCAATGGGCGGCGGAGACTGATCCCGAGCCTTAAAAGTCCCCGAGAAATTCCTCGGGGTCGGCTTCGACCTCGGCGATTGATCCCGTCAGTAGCGCGGCAAAGCTGGGCGCCACCCACGTGATCTGATCCGGGTCATGGGTGAATGCGATGATCTGCCCCGGCGTGCCGGATTGGCTTGGGGAGTGGTCGACCATCAGCAGCAGTGTTGCGCCGCCAAAGCTGGCGAAGGGTAGCCAGCCCGGCTGAAACCAGCCGTCCCTGATGCGCGCGTCTCGCGGCGCTGGTTCCTCGTATCCGGCATATCGCGGCGCTCGGTCCGCCATCCGCGCGCGTCCCGCGATCGCCTTTTCCAGCGGCAGAAAATCATAGGCCGTCAGATAGCCCGGCCGCATGAATACCGGCATATCGCGCTCGGCCCCGTTGGCCAGAAGCCATGCCTGCCTGGCGTCCGCAGAGATGGGGAAACCAAGTTCCGCCTCCACCGCTTCAAGCCCCGATTCCGCCGCACCCGGGTTGAGGTGTAGCGCGTGGCCATGTGCGTCGCAGACCGCTCGAACCCGATCAAGATAATGGGAAAAATTCATCGCCGCAGGCGGTCCTTTTCAGTATTACGCGGCTTGCGGCAAGAAGAACCGATCCTTCAACTCCTGCAACCCGATCCGCTCCAACATCTCGGTCAAACGCTGCGCAGGCTTGCGCGTCGGCAGGTTTTTATATTGCGCAATGATCAGCTCATTCTTCATCGAATGCTCCCACCCGACCAGTTCGGTCACGCTGACTTGATATCCATGCGCCTCAAGCTGCAGACACCGCAGCACATTCGTGATCTGGCTACCAAACTCCCGCGTATGCAGCGGATGCCGCCAGATCTCCGCCAGCGGATCCGCCAGCGCCTTCGCTTTGTTCTTGCGCAGCACCGAAGCCACCTCGGCCTGGCAGCACGGCACGACCACGATGTATTTGGCCTTCTTCTCCAACGCGAAGTGAATCGCGTCGTCGGTAGCCGTATTGCAGGCGTGCAGGGCGGTCACCACGTCTATCGACGCGGGCAGTTTGTCCGAGGTAATCGACTCCGCCACCGACAGGTTCAGGAACGACATGCCGCCAAAGCCTAGCCGCTTGGCCAGATCTTCCGACGACTTCACCAGCTCTTCGCGGGTTTCGATGCCGTAGATGTGGGAGCCGTTCTTCAGCGCCTCGGGCTGATCCTTGAAGAACAGGTCATACAGGATGAAGCCCAGATACGACTTGCCCGCGCCGTGGTCGGCCAGGGTGACGGCGCCGCGTTGGTCTTGGACGTCCTTGAGCAGGGGCTCGATGAACTGGAACAGGTGATAAACCTGCTTCAACTTGCGGCGGCTGTCCTGGTTCATCTTGCCGTCGCGGGTCAGGATGTGCAGGGCCTTGAGGAGTTCGATCGACTGGCCGGGGCGGATGTCGTGGGTTTTGTCGGACATGGGAAAGGCAAAGCGCCCCGCTGGGGCGGGGCGCGTGTATGTGCGGGAAGGGACAGTGTAACAAGCCGATCCTTCCGAGTGTCTGACACCCGTATGCGCAGGCGAGGGAGCCCAAGCGAGCGTACGCGGGTGTCAGACACCGGCTGAATGTAGAGCTGCCCGTCAGACCGTCACCAGCTCCGGCTCACCCAAATTCAGCATCAGCCGGTTCGCCCACGCAAAGATCGCGTCCGAATGCAGCAGATCCAGGATCTCGCCGTCATTCAGACCCACATCCTTCAGCGCCTGGATGCTAGCCGCGTTGACGTCGGCCTGCGCCTCGGTGATCTGGATCGAGAACTTGCCAATGGCCTGTTCGCGCTTCGTCGTCCCAGCCGTGATGGGATCCTCAAACACCTGCCCAATCACGTCATTGCGCTTGGCCAGTTGCTCGAACCGCTGCGCGTGCACCGACGCGCAGTAGACGCAGCCGTTTACACGCGATACCACCGTGGCGCCCAGTTCGCGTTCGGCGCGCGACAGGCCGCCCGGCGCGTACATGATGGCGTTGAAGGCCGTGGAACGTTGGCGCAGGATTTCGGGCTGGTGGACCAGGAACAGGTAGTAGTCCGAGACCTTGGCCTTGGGGTGGCTCTCTTCCAGCACGGCGATCTGTTCGGGCGTGGCGGTGTCGACGTTGACGACGTCAAGCCACGCCTTCCATTCCAGGACTTCGTTGGTGAAGCCATGGGCCTTGATGACGGCGCCGGGTTCGGTGTTGCCGGGGTTGATCACGGCCGTGGCATCGGCGGCGGCGGCGCCAGCCCCCAGGCTCTCAGCCGCTTTCATCGCAACCAATCCGGCCACCAGGCGCGTTTGATACGACAGGAACGCGATCAGCTGCGATAGCGTGACGACGGCCGGGGTGGAAACCCCCGCAGCCGGCAGCGTCTTCAACGCGGCTTCGTCGCCTTCGACCGGGTTTTCGATCAGCTTGCGGGTGAACTCCAGGATGGCGGCCAGGCGCGGGTCGGCGGCATCGGCCGGCTTGCCGGATTCGGCGACGGCGATGTCCGCGGCCGGCACGCCGGCCTCGACCGCGCGGGCGCGATAGTGCGCGGCCAACAGCGGCGACGGCGTGATGCGCGTGGCGTACAGCGCGACCAGCAGGCGGTCGGCCAGCGGCAGGCCGGGCAGAGCGGGGTCGAAGAGGGCGTCGTAGCTGCCTTGCGTGGCGGCGGCGACCTTGTCGCGCTTGTGGCGCACGTCAAAAGTCGAAGTGCCGGGCGTGAGGCCCACGAGCTGGTCGACGATGTCTTTGCTGATGTCGTAGACGATCGGTTGTTGTGCCATTGAGGAGGTCTCCTAAAGTTTCTTCAGCGGACGTTGTCCGCGGCGGCGTTCGTGGTCGGTGCCGATTTGTCAGCCGCCGCGCCCTTGGCCTTCACTGCCGCGTCCAGGAACGTCTTCACGCCTTCCCAGGATTCCTGGTCGGCGCGGGCGTTGTCCTTGGGGTTGCCGCCGCTGGTGCTGATCTTGCCCGACACGGGGTGGGCATACACGAGCTGCGTGGTGGGCACGTAGGGGAACAGGATCGAGTGGCCGCCGTTCTCGTAGTCCAGCCACTGGACCGGGTACGGGTGCCGCACGTCGGTCAGCTTGTCCTGCACCATCTTCGAGTACAGGCTGGACGGCCACGAGCCGTCGTCGGTGCCGGACAGCAGCATGACCGGGCCTTCGATGTCTTCCACGCGGATGCGCGCACGCGCCACGGCGTCGGGGTCCTGCAAGGCCGTCAGGATGGCTTTCTCGTGGCGATGGGGCGCGGGGCCTTCATCGAACGGGGCCCAGGTGGCCGTGCGGTTGTTTTCCCAGACGTGGGGGATGGGCTTGCCGCCCAGCAGCCAGGTCGGGCCTTCGCGGCCAATCTTGGGGTCGCAGGCGTTCTGGCCGCTGTGCACGACGGCGCCGGGCACGTAGGCGACGACGGCCGACACTTCCTTCGGGAAGGTGGCGCCCAGCAGCAGCACCAGTTCGCCGCCGCGCGACTGGCCGCTGATGGCGACGAAGTCGTGCAGGGGCTGGACTTGCTTGCGCAACCAGCGCAGGCCTGTCTGGAAGTACTCCAGCGGGGTGTTGGAGATGTAGTCCGACAGGCCGGGCGCCTTGAAGTACGCCAGCGCGAAGGCAGCGTAGCCCCGCGAGGCGTACAGGGCGGCGCGCGGTTCGTTGATGCCGCCGCCGGACCCGTTCAGGATCATGACGGCGGGATGCGATCCCGGGGCGCTGCCGGCGGGCAGGTACAGGGTGCCGACCAGGCCTTCCTCGCGGACCTCGACACGCGTGACGCCGTCAGCCGCCAGGCGTTGCGTGAAGCTGCCGCGCGCCTCGGCGCCTTCGACGCGGACCACCACTTCGGTGACCAGCGCGTCGGTCACCGGCTGGTTGAAGTACTCGCGGCTCTTGCCGTCATCGGGAGACTGCGCCCAGATCAGGCCCATCGGGGCCAGGCCGGTGTAGTCGCCTGAGACGGGCGCGTCGCGCGTCAGATCGACGGCGCCGTCCTCGCCTGCCGTGTAGGCGGCCTGGGCTTGCCAGAGCACGCCGTTGCGGCGGGTGAGGGCGGTGATCTCGACGGAGGCGCCGGGCGCGACGTGTTCGACGCGGATCTGGCGCGGGACGTCGATGAGGGCGTCCGCGGGGCTGATGTGCAGGGTCGGCGCCATGGCTTACTTGTCCGAGACCTTGGTGACCATCATGGCGGCCGTGCGGTCGCTGGTCATCGGGGTGACCTTCAGACCCTTCTTGGTGGCCCAGATGTTCTTGTAGTGGAACAGCGGGATGATGCCGACGTCGTCGGAGACGAGCTTGACGGAGTCGCGCAGGATGGCTTCACGCTTGGCCACGTCGAATTCCGAGGTGGATTGCTCCAGCGCGGTGTCGACCTTGGGGTTCGTGTAGTGGCCCCAGTTGGACGCGCCCAGGCCCTTCTTGGCGTCGACGGTGGCCAGGATGTTGACCAGCGCGTAGCTGGCTTCGCCCGTGCCGTTGCCCCACGCCAGCATGCTGACGGCGAATTCGTTCTTGTTGGCGCGGCCCGAGTACACGGCCCACGGCACGACTTCCACCTGGGTCTTGACGCCCACGCGGGTCCAGAACTGCGCCACCGCCTGGGCCGTTTCCGGGCCTTGCGGGTAGCGGTCGTTGGGCACGTGCATGGTCAGCTTGAAGCCGTCGGGAAAGCCCGCTTCGGCCAGCAGCTTCTTGGCTTGCGCGACGTCGTTGGGGATGTCCTTGATCTCGGGGTTGTAGCCGAAGGTGCCCTTGGGCATCCACTGGTTGGCTTCGGTGGCGGCGCCTTGCAGGATGCGGTCGGCGATGGCCTTGCGGTTGATGGCCAGGTTCAGCGCCTGGCGCACGCGCACGTCCAGGAGCGGGTTCTTGTCCAGCGGCTTGCCGTTGTTGTCGGTGATGTACTGGTTGGGCGCGGGGTTGAAGCTGGGTTGCAGCAGCATGACGCGCAGGCCGTCGTACGGGTAGACCGAGATGTTGGCGGCCTTCTCCAGCTTAACCAGATCGGACACCGACACCTTGTCGATCACGTCCACGTCGCCGGCCAAGAGGGCGGCGGTGCGGGCGGCGGCGTTGTTGATGTAGCGGTAGTTGACCTTCTCCCAGATCTGCTTGTCGCCCCAGTAGGCGTCATTGCGTTCCATCAGGACGCGGTCGCCGGGCGTGTAGGAGACGAACTTGTACGGGCCGGTGCCGACCATGGCCTTGCCCGAGTTGTAGTCTTCGGTCGAGGACTTTTCACCGACGTGCTTGCTGACGACGTGGATGGACGCCAGGTTCAGCGGCAGGTCGGGGTTGGGAGCCTTGGTCTTGATGATGAGGGTCAGCGGATCCTTGGCGGTCATCGTGTCGATGGTGCGCAGGTAGCCGGCATAGGTGGCGACGCTGCCCGGCACGCCGCGGGCGCGGGTGTAGGAGTAGATCAGGTCGTCGGCGGTGAACGGCGTGCCGTCCTGCCACTTGACGCCTTCACGCAGCTTGAATTCCCAGGTGGTGTTGTCCAGCGGCTTCCAGCTCACGGCCAGACCCGGCTGCAGCTTGTTCCACTTATTCTCGATCAAGAGGTCCCAGAAGTGCAGGGCCACCGAACGATCGCCGGCGTGGTTGTTCAGCTGCGGGTCCAGCGACGACAGCGGGTCGGCAAAGCCGATCGACAGATTGTCCGCGGAGGCGGCGGCCGAGGCGCCCAGGATGGCGGCGGTGAGGGTCGAGAGAATCAGGCGTTTCATTGTCCGGGATCCTTGGTGAAGGGGGAACGGTGTGGGTCCAGCGGCCGCGGCGGTCGTGCCGCGGCCAGTGATCGTCAGGCCATGTCGTTCAGGTGACAGGCGCTCAGGTGGTTGATGGCGATTCCCTTCAGCGTGGGAACCTCGGTCTTGCAGCGCGGCATCGCGTGCGGACATCGCGGATGGAAATGGCAGCCGGTGGGCGGATTGAGCGGGCTGGGAATCTCGCCCTTGATCGCGGTGAAGGTCTTGTGGCGCGATTTCAGGCTGGGGATTTCGGCCAGCAGGGCTTGCGTGTAAGGGTGGTTGGGACGCCGGAAGACTTCTTCCACCGTCGCCGTTTCCACGACGCGGCCCAAGTACATGATGACCACGCGATCGGACAGGTGCTCGACCACGCCCAGGTCATGGCTGATGAACAGGTACGTCAGGTTCAGTTCTTCGCGCAGGTCCATGAACAGGTTCAGGATCTGCGCCTGGATCGAGACGTCCAGCGCGGCCACGGCTTCGTCGCAGACCAGCATGGACGGCTGTACCGCCAGCGCGCGGGCAATGCCGATGCGCTGGCGCTGGCCGCCGCTGAATTGGTGCGGGTAACGCTGGCGCAGCGACGGGTCCAGGCCCGCGCGTTCCAGTTGCGCGCTGACGTAGTCGTCGAAGTCGCCGTTGCCGACCAGGCCGTGGATGCGGGCGGCCTCGCCCACGATCTCATCCACGCGCAGGCGCGGGTTGAGGCTGGCATAGGGATCCTGGAAGATCATCTGCACTTTCAGGCGCGCGGCGTGGGCCTCGGCCGCATTCATGTCCGCCGGGCGCACGCCATTGATGCGGACCTCGCCGCCCGAGGGCGTGAGCAGGCCTGCCGCGATGCGGCCCAGCGTCGACTTGCCGCAGCCGGATTCGCCGACCAGGCCGACGACCTCGCCGGGATTCACGATCAGATCGACGTGGTCCACGGCGCGCGTGATGGCGGGCGGCTTTGACAGGCCCAGCGACTGCATGGCTCGGCCGGCGGCGCCGACCTTGCGTTCGCCAAAGCGCTTGCTGACCTGACGCAGGTCGATCAGCGGCGTGGGGGCGTTGGCGGTGGAGGTGGCGCTCATGCCGCCACCTCGCGGTGGATCTGAATGGAAGGATGGAAGCAGCGCACGTCGTGTTCGGGTAAGGCTTGGGTGATGCCGGGTTGCTGGCCGCAGGCGGCGGTGGCGCGCGCGCAGCGCGCGGCGAACGCACAGCCAGCCGGCAGGTGCAGCAGGTTCGGCGTCATGCCGGGAATCTGGCGCAGGCGCTGGCCGCGCGCATTGTTGCTGGGCAGGCTGTCGATCAGGCCCACGGTGTAGGGGTGCTGCGGACGGTCCAGCACGTCGTCGACCTTGCCGTGTTCGACGATGCGCCCGGCATACATGACGGCCACTTCGTCGGCAAGGCCCGCCACCACCGACAGGTCGTGGGTGATCCAGATGAGGCTGGTGCCGTGCTGCTGGGCCAGCTTCTGCACTTCGGACAGGATCTGCGCCTGGATGGTGACGTCCAGCGCGGTGGTCGGTTCGTCGGCAATGATGAGGTCCGGCCGGTGCAGCATGGCAATGGCGATGGCCACGCGCTGACGCATGCCGCCGGACAACTGGTGCGGATAGGCGAGCAGGCGTTCCTCGGGGCTGGGGATGCCCATCATGCCTAGCGTGTCGCGCGCCAGGATGCGGGCCTGGGCGCTGCTCATCTTGTTATGCGCGCGCACGGTCTCGATCATCTGCACGTCCACCCGCAGCACGGGGTTCAGCGTCATCATCGGATCCTGGAAGATCATGGCGATGCGGTTGCCCTGCAGGCGGCGCAATTCGCGCGCAGGCAGCGTGGTCAGGTCGCGGCCCTGAAACAGGACCTGGCCGCCCACGATGCGGCCGGGGGCGTCGACCAGACCCATGATGGAAAAGCCCGTCACGGACTTGCCCGAGCCGGATTCGCCGACCAGGCCCAGGATCTTGCCGCGCGGCAAGGTGAAAGAGACGTCGTCCACGGCGGGCAACACGCCCGCGCGGGTGTGGAAGTGCGTGCGCAGGTTGCGCACTTCAAGCGTGGCCGGCGCGCCAGCCGAGGCAGAGCGGTCGGTCATTTGTGGGTCCTCGGGTTCAGCACGTCGCGCAGGCGGTCGCCCACCAGGTTGATCGCCACGATGGTGATGAGCAGCGCGATGCCGGGGTAGAAGCTGATCCAGTATTCGCCGGACAGCATGTATTGGAAGCCGTTGGAAATCAGCAGGCCCAACGACGGTTCGGTCACGGGCACGCCCAGTCCCAGGAAGCTCAGCGTGGCTTCCAGCGTGATGGCGCGCGCGATCTGCAGCGTGCCGATGACGATCAGCGGCGGCAGGCAGTTGGGCAGGATGTGCTTCAACATGATCCGCCAGTTGGGGATGTCCAGGCAGCGGGCGGCCTCCACGTATTCGCGGCGGCGCTCGACCAGGGCCTGGCCGCGCGCGGTGCGGGCGTAGTAGGCCCATTCCAGGATCACCAGCGTCAGCACCACATTGCCCACGCCCTTGCCCAGATAGGCCAGGATCATCATCGCGACCAGGATCGACGGGAACGACAGGATCAGGTCCACGAGACGCATGATGAAGGCGTCGACCTTGCCGCCGGCGTAGGCGGCCAACAGGCCCAGCAGTGTGCCGATGATGCCGGCGATCAGCGCCGAGCCCACGCCCACCATCAGGCTGATGCGCAGCCCGTACAGGATCCCCGACAGCAGGTCGCGGCCCTGGCCGTCGGTGCCCAGCCAGTAGTGAAACGTGTCCAGGCCATTCATGGAACCCGGCGGCAAGCGCGAATCCAGCACGTCGATCTGCAGCAGGTCATACGGATTTTGCGGCGAGATCCACGGGGCCAGCACGGCGGCCAGGATCAGCAGGGTGGCGACAACCAGGCCCAGCACGGCCGTCTTGGACGACATGAACTCGGCAAGGTTGCGGCGCCACGGCGACTCGCGGCGCAGGGCAGGCGCCTGCGCGGTTTGGGATACGGAACTCATGCCGTGGCCTCCAGCCGTACCCGGGGGTCCAGCACTTTGTACAGAATGTCGACGATCAGGTTCAGCGTCACGAACAGGCACACCACCACGATCAGATAGGCCACGATCACGGGGCGGTCCAGCGCGTTCAGGCTGTCCAGGATCAGCTTGCCGGCGCCGGGCCACGCAAAGATGCTTTCGGTGATGACGGCAAATGCGATGGTCGAGCCCAGCTCCAAGCCCAGCACCGTCACCAGAGGGATCATGGTGTTGCGCAGCACGTGGACACAGACCACGCGAAACGGCGACAGGCCCTTGGCGCGCGCGAACTTCACGAAGTCCAGCGGCATCACGTCGCGCACGCCGGCGCGGGTCAGGCGGATCACCAGCGAGATCTTGAAGAGCGACAGGTTCAGCGCCGGCAGGATCAGGTGGCGCCAGCCGTCGGCCGTCAGCCACGACCACTGAAAGCCCAGGAACTCCACCGTCTGGCCGCGGCCGCTGGCGGGCAGCCAGCCCAGCGACACGCTGAACGCCATGATGAGCATCAGCGCCACCCAGAAGGTGGGCAGCGAGAAGCCGACGATGCTGCCCGCCATGATCATCTTGGCCGCGCGGCTGTCCGGATACAGTCCGGCAAACAGTCCCAGCGGCAGGCCGATGATGACGGCAAAGGACAGGGCGGTGATGGCCAGTTCAAGCGTGGCCGGCAGGCGCTGGATCACCAGTTCGATCGCCGGGATGTTGTAGACGAAGCTGTTGCCCAGGTTGCCGTGCAGCGCGCCGTTCAGGAAGGCCAGGTATTGCTGCCAAAGCGGCTTGTCCAGCCCCAGTTCGGCGATGATGCGCGCGCGGTCCACCTGGTCCACGTCCTGGCCGATCAGGATGTCCACGGGGTTGCCGATGGCGTGCAGGCCCACGAAGACGATCAGCGTCATCAGGAACACGACCACCGCAGCCTGCGCCACGCGGCGTAGCAGCCATGCGGTCATTGCGCGGTCTCCGCCTGCGAAGCCGTGGCCGGCGCCGCGGCTGGCGTCCACTCGTCACCGAACACTTCGGGTTCCGAGAACGCTTCCATGTT
>JAEYVD010000009.1 GCA_023432075.1 Pseudomonadota bacterium
GTTCCAGCATGATGGCGACGGTCTTGTCGTCGATCAGCTTGCGCACGGATTCCAGGTCGTTCAGTTCGGCCTTGGGGAAGCCTTCGACCTGCGGGGCGAACATCTTGTCCCAGCCCGGCTTGCCCGATGCGGACATGGTGGCCAGGGTGCGGCCGTGGAAGCCGTGGTTCATGGTGATGATCTTGTAGGCGCCGTTCTTCTTGACCTGGCCCCACTTGCGCGCGAGCTTGATGGCGCCTTCGTTGGCTTCGCCGCCGCTGTTGGCGAAGAAGACGCGGTCAAAGTCGGATGCGCCGGTCAGGCGCTGGGCCAGCTCGATCGAGGGGATGTTGTAGAACGCCGGCGACGGGTTCATCAGCTTTTGCGACTGTTCGACCAGCGCGCGCTGCATTTCGGGCGCGGAGTGGCCCAGGGTGTTCACCGCCCAGCCCTGCACGAAGTCCAGGTATCGCTTGCCCGCGTGATCCTCCAGCCAGGATCCCTTGCCGCTGACGAACACGAGGTCCGGGCGGGAGGTGATCTCCATGAGGGTGTTGACGTTGAACTGGCTGAATTCCATGGCGGTTCCTGCGGGATGTAAGGACAGGGGATGAAGGGAATTTCGGGGAACTTCCCCGGGGGAAGCGCGAAAAGGCAAATGTAGCACCGACGGGGGGATGCTATCGTGACGCTACCCCTCCGATCTGCCCCGGGCCGGCCTCACAAGGGCTGCCAGCGCGGGCACTCTATTTTATGCAGGCGATGCGCCCCTCGCGCGCCGTCCGCCGTCGCTTTTTACTGACCAATCATGAAACGTATTCTTTCCAGTCTTGCCGCCGGCCTGGCGTTGGCCGCCGCCATGACGCCCGCTCACGCGGAATATCCCGACCGTCCCATCCGTCTGATCGTGCCGTTCCCGCCGGGGCAGGCGACCGACATCTTTGCGCGCGCGCTGGCCGAGAAGCTGGGCGCGGCGGTCAAGCAGCCGATCGTGGTGGAGAACCGCGCGGGCGCGGGCAGCAATATCGGCATGGAGCAGGCCACGCGCGCGGCGCCGGACGGCTACACGCTGGTGATCGCCGGCAGCGCGGCAGCGGTGAACCAGACGCTGTACAAGACCATCAACTACAGCCTGACGAAGGATTTTGCGCCGGTGTCGGGGGTGTTCTCGGTGCCGCTGATGTTCCTGGCGACGCCGGCGTCGGGCATTACGTCGCTGCAGCAGCTGGTGACGCAGGCGCGCGCCAATCCTGGCGAACTGGCGTACGCCAGCGCGGGTATTGGCGGCACGCAGCATTTGTCGGCCGAGATGTTCAAGGCGGCGGCGAATATTGATATTCGCCACATTCCGTACAAGGGCAGCGGCCCGGCACAGGCGGATTTTCTGGGGCATCAGGTGCCGCTGATGGTGGACTCGGTGACGGCGGGCCTGCCGCATGTGCAAAGCAAGAAGGCGGTGGCGCTGGCGGTGACGACGGCCAAGCGGTTGCCGCAGCTGCCGAATGTGCCGACGGTGGCGGAGTCGGGTTATCCGGGGTTTGAGGCGATTGGCTGGGCGGCGGTGCTGGCGCCGAAGGACACGCCTGCGGAGATTACGAATGCGCTCAGCAAGCAGATCGGGCAGGTGTTGAATACGCCGGAGATGCAGAAGTTCTTCCGGGATCGCGGGGCGGAGCCGATGCCGCTGACGCCTGAGGCGACTGGGTCGTTTATTGCCTCGGAAGTGGATAAGTGGGGCAAGGCGGTCAAGCAGTCGGGCGCGCAGGTGGATTAAGCGCGACGCTGGGTTGATACGGCAAGCCGTTCCTGAAAAGGGACGGCTTTTTTGTTTTGGGCATTTACTTGGCTTGGCAGGAGCCTGCCCGCGATCCAAACCAGTGCCGCCGCGCCCGCCAACGGCGCATCGGCCGCACCAGAAGGGGGCAACACACGCACCGTCCCCGCCGCCTCCCCGCGCAGCCTACATGGCACAGAACTTGCATCTCCTCGCTTTGTATACCGACTTGGTGTGCAACGCATTGACCCGACCGGGCAGTGCGGGCCCTGGAGACTTCCTTATGAAACGCAGAACCCTGTTGCTGTCCCTTTGCGCCGCCGCCAGCATCCTGGCCGCGCCCCTGTCGCACGCCGACGCGCTGGACGATATCGTCAAGGCGGGCGTCATCAAGATTGCGGTGCCGCAGGACTTTCCGCCGTTTGGGTCGGTGGGCGCCGACATGAAGCCGCTGGGCTATGACATCGACACGGCCCAACTCATCGCCAAGCAACTGGGCGTGAAGCTGGAATTGGTGCCGGTGACCAGCGCGAACCGCGTGCCCTACCTGCAGACCAAGAAAGTGGACCTGGTGATCTCCAGCCTGGGCAAGAACGCCGAGCGCGAGAAGGCCATCGACTTCACGGACGCCTATGCGCCGTTCTTCAATGGGGTGTTTGGCCCGGCGGACCTGAAGGTGTCGTCGGTGGCCGATCTGGCGGGCAAGACCATTGGCGTGACGCGGGGCGCGGTGGAAGACATCGAGCTGACCAAGATTGCGCCGGCGTCGGCCACACTCAAGCGGTACGAGGACAACAACGGCACGATCACGGCCTTTCTGTCGGGCCAGGTGCCGATGATCGCGACGGGCAACGTGGTGGCCGCCGCGATTCTGGCGCGCAATCCGCCCAAGAAGCCGGAAACGAAGTTCCTGATCAAGAATTCGCCGTGCTACATCGGCCTGAACAAGGACGAACCGAAGCTGCGCGCCCGCGTGAACGACATCCTGGCCGCGGCCAAGCGTGACGGGTCGCTGTCGGCGATTTCGCAGAAGTGGCTGGGCGCCGAACTGCCCAAGGATCTGTAGGCTGCGCGAGGCCGTCATGGCTTACCAGTACGACTTTTCCTCGGTGTTCGAGTACACGCCGGTGCTGATCAAGGGCATCGGCGTCACGATCGAACTGATCGCGTTCGGCGCGGTGGCGGGCGTGGCCCTGGGCATCGTCTGCGCCTGGGTGCGCACGCAGGGCCCGGCGTGGCTGCGTGCGCCGGTCACCGCCTATATCGAGCTGATCCGGAACACGCCGTTCCTGATCCAGCTCTTTTTCGTGTTTTTTGGCCTGCCGTCGCTGGGCATTCAGCTGGGCGAGATGCAGGCGGCGTGCCTGGCGATGGCGCTGAACCTGGGCGCCTATAGCGCGGAGATCATCCGAGCCGGGATCGACGCCACGCCGCGCGGGCAGTACGAAGCGGGCGCCAGCCTGGCGCTGTCGCGCCTGCAAGTGTTCCGGCACGTGGTGCTCAAGCCGGCGCTGATGCGCATCTGGCCGGCACTGTCTTCGCAGATCGTGATTGTGAAGCTGGGGTCGGCGGTGTGTTCGCAGATCGCGGCTGAAGACCTGACCTTTGCCGCGAACTTCATCCAGTCGCGCAATTTTCGCGCGTTCGAAGTGTATTTCGTGACGACCGGGATCTATCTGGTGCTGGCGGTGCTGCTGCGCCAGGTGCTGCGCCTGACCGGACGGCGGCTTTTTCGCAAGGCGGCAAGATGATCGAGTTCTCGACCTGGGACATCGTGCGCAACCTGCTGCTGGCGGCGCGCTGGACCATCGTGCTGTCGCTGGCGGCCTTTGCGGGCGGGGCGCTGATGGGGTTGCTGGCGCTGATGATGCGCACGTCGCGCGTGGCGGCGATGCGCCGCATCAGCTGGGCATACATCGAACTCTTTCAGGGCACGCCGCTTCTGATGCAGCTGTTCCTGGCGTTTTTCGGGCTGTCGCTGATCGGCGTGGAGGTGCCGCCGTGGTTGGCTGCCGGGGCGGCGCTGACGCTGTGGTCGGGCGCGTTCCTGGCCGAGATCTGGCGCGGGTGTGTGGAAGCCGTGCCGAAAGGACAGTGGGAAGCGTCGGCCAGCCTGGCGCTGGGGTATGTGCAGCAGATGCGCTATGTGGTGCTGCCGCAGGCGCTGCGCATTGCGGTCGCGCCGACCGTGGGCTTTGCGGTGCAGATCGTCAAGAGCACGGCGCTGACCTCCATCATCGGCTTCACGGAACTGTCGAAGGCGGCCACCGTGATCACCAACGCCACCTTCAGCCCCTTCACTGTCTATGCCTGCGCCGCGCTCATCTACTTTGCGCTGTGCTGGCCCCTGTCGCGCCTAAGCCTCCGGCTGGAAAGGAAGTTGCATGCCCCTCATCGCCCTTGAAGACGTCCGCAAACGGTTCGGCGACAACGAAGTCCTGAAAGGCGTGACCTTGCGCGTCGACCCCGGCGAGGTCATTGCCATCATCGGCAAGAGCGGCTCGGGCAAGAGCACGCTGCTGCGTTGCATTAACGGGCTGGAGCAGATCGACGGCGGCGCGATCATGGTGGCCGACGCGCAGCTGGGCGACGACGAGCTGCGCCTGCGCGCGTTGCGGCTGAAGGTCGGGATGATTTTTCAGCAGTTCAACCTGTTTCCGCACCTGACCGTGGGACGCAATGTGATGCTGTCGCCCATGGTGGCCAAGCGGGTGCCCGAACGCGAAGCCGAGGACATGGCCCGGGCCATGCTGACCCGCGTGGGCCTGGCCCATAAGTTCGACGCCTGGCCGGACGAACTGTCCGGCGGTCAGCAGCAGCGCGTGGCGATTGCCCGCGCGCTGGCGATGCAGCCGCTGGCGCTGTTGTGCGACGAAATCACGTCGGCGCTGGACCCAGAGCTGGTCAATGAGGTGCTGGCGGTCGTGCGCGAGCTGGCTGCCGACGGCATGACGCTGTTGATGGTGACGCACGAAATGCGCTTTGCGCGCGAGGTCTGTGATCGCGTGGTGTTCATGCACCAGGGGCGCGTGCACGAGATCGGTCCGCCGGAACAACTTTTCACGGCGCCGGCCACGCCAGAGTTGCGGCAGTTCCTGGGGATGACGAACCTGGCGGCGTGAGCCGCAAGTAAAAATGCACCACCTGTCCTGGTGCGCATGCCTCTATCGCGGGTGCGGCGCGGTTCCTATATTGGACCTGTCCGCCGCCGGACTCCGGGTTTCCCCGGCGCGGTTTCACCCCACCTGAAACCTGAGGATCGATGACATGGACAAGGACCGCATCAAGGGCGCCGCCAAGGAAGTGAAGGGCGCGATCAAGGAAACAGCTGGCAAGGTGACGGGCAGCACCCGCACCGAAGCCGAAGGAAAAGTGGAGAAAGCCGAAGGTAAAGTGCAGCGCAATGTGGGAGAAGCGAAGGATCAGGCACGGGACTTGCTGGACAAGTAATTGCGGCTGCCATTCGGCATGACCCGCAACGTCCAATGATCGCCCGAAGGAGAAGAAAATGACCCACCGTATTTGGCTTGCACTGATGCTCGCGATTACCGCCGTGACCGCCGGTTGCAACACGATGGAAGGTGCCGGCAAAGACATTGAAAGGGGCGGGGAAAAGATCCAGCAGCAGGCCAAGTAGGCGCTTGCAGGCTGTATCCAAAGGTCGGCGCGTGACGGCGCGCCGGCCTTTTTTCGTTCTCGCGAAACGCAGGAGTCGAGGGCATGAGGGGTGAACGGTCGATCGTGACCGTGCACCGCGCCGGCTGGCCGGCCCTCAGAAGGACTTACTAGCGCGAGAAGCCGCGCGCCGAGATTTCCCAGATATCTTCCACCACGCCATCGCGCACCACCACCAGCCCGTCATGCAGGTTGAACGTGGGGTCCACGTGCGAGGGCACCAGGCGCAGCACCGCGCCCAGGTCGGGCGCCTGCGCCCCCGGTTCCACGCGCACGACGCCGTGCTCATCATTGATGGCGGTGTACGTCAGACCCGGTTCGCCGAAGATGGCGGGCGGGCCGC
>JAEYVD010000037.1 GCA_023432075.1 Pseudomonadota bacterium
ACGGCCCGCATGTTGTCCCCCGCCGGCGACTCCACCTTGATGACGTCCGCGCCCAGGTCCGCCAGGACCTGGGTCGCATACGGCCCCATCACCACCGAGCTCAGGTCCAGAATGCGCACGCCGGCGAGCGGCCCGGCGGCCGGCGTGTCGGGCAGGGGCTGGTCGATCATTGCTGCTCGATCCCCGCGTCGCGGATCAGCTTGCCCCAGAGGTCGCGCTGTTCGCTGACAAACTGGGCGAAAGCCTCTGGAGTGCTGGAGAAGGCGTCAAATCCCAGTCCCGCCAGGCGTTTTTTCGTATCGGGATTGGCGGCGATTTTGTTGATCGCCGCATTCAGCTTGGCCACGACCTCGGGCGGCATGCCGGCCGGGCCGAAGTAGCCGTTCCAGGAATTCAGATCGAAGTCGGGCACGCCCGCCTCGGCCATGGACGGCAGGTCGGGCACGATGGCGCTGCGCTCGGCGGTGGACACGGCCAGCGCGCGCAATTGGCCCGATTGCACGAAAGGCAGGCCCGAGGTCAGATCGGTGAACATGAAATCCACCTGGCCGCCCACCACGTCCGTCAGGCTCTGCGGCGTGCCCTTGTAAGGCACATGCAGGATATCGATCTTGGCGCGGTTGGCCAGGGTGGCGCCCGCGACGATGCCGGTGCTGTTGCCGCTGGCATAGGTGATGCGGCCGGGATTCTTCCTGGCGTCGGCCACTAGATCGCCCACCGTCTTCCAGGGGCGCTTCGGATTCACCACCAGGAGGAAGGGCAGGTTGCCGCCCCGCGCGATCGGCGTGAAATCCTTGACCGGGTCGTACGGCACGTTCTTCATCAGCCACGGCGCGGCCGAGTGGGACGTATTGGTGGTGACGAACAGCGTGTAGCCGTCCGGCTTGGCGCGCGCCACGTAGTTGGCCGCGATCGTCGCGTTGGCGCCCGGCTTGTTCTCCACCACGACCTGTTGGCCCAGCAGGGTCGACAATTCCGCCCCGAAGATGCGCCCCACGGCGTCCGTGCCCGATCCCGCGGGGAAGGGCACCACGAGGGTGATGGGCTTGGTGGGGTAGTCGGCGGCATGGGCGGGGCCAGCCGCCACCAGGGCGGCGCCGCTCACAAGCGCGGCGCCCAGCAGGCGTAGGGATTGCATGGGTATGTCTCCTGTCTTTATGGAATGCGGCGCGGCTCTGCGGCCGCTGCCTGGGGCAAGCCGCGTCAAGCGGCTGAGTGTGGCGCCGGAAAATCGCGAATCACGCGGTCGGGGGACTCTTCATACGGAGGCGTGTAGATGACCAGCAGCCGGGCCGGCTCGTCGCTCGTCACCGTGAAGACGTGGGGGATGTCGGGCGGGAAGTAACAGCAGTCGCCGGGCCCCATGTCGGCCCATTCGTCCTGCACTTGGGCGCGGGCAGTGCCCGAAATCAGGTAGCAGACCTGTTCGATGCCCGGATGCGCATGCGGCAGCGCGCCCTTGCCCTTGTCGATCACGCCCAGCAGGACTTCCACGCCGCGGGCGCCCACGGTGTCCGGGCTGATCAGCCGGCGGTTGAGGGTGCCCGTGTGGTTGGCCGGATGGTAGCCGGGCACGTCGGCTTCACGCACCAGCCAGCTCGGGGTATGTTGCTGCGTCATGTCTCTTCCTTTTATTTTTCATACATGAATTTATTTTTACGTATGAGAAAAACATGGGCAAGCATTTTTTGTCCCGGGATACCGGGCCGCACCCTAGGGGATTAGGGAAAACACCGGGCGCGGACTGCTAAAATCGCAGGCTGATTTCTTTTCGCGAACCCGCCTCATGTCTTCTGTCCGCACGCCTGACGCCGCCGCCAACCTGTCCGATTGGCTGCAGTACCTGGAGTCCATCCACGCCACGGCGATCGATATGGGACTGGACCGGGTGCGCCAGGTCGCGGACCGCATGGAACTGTCGCTGCCCGGCGTGAAGTTCGTGGTTGGCGGCACCAATGGCAAAGGTTCCACCTGTGCCATGCTCGAGGCCATCCTGCTTGCGGCGGGCTACAAGGTGGGCCTGTACACGTCGCCGCACCTCATCGACTTCAACGAGCGCGCCCGCGTCAACGGGCAAATCGCGTCCGACCAGGACCTGATTGCCCAGTTCCAGGCCGTCGAAGCCGCGCGCGGCGACGTGTCGCTCACTTACTTTGAATTCACCACGCTGGCCATTCTGCGCCTGTTCTCGCAGTCGCGGCTCGATGCGGTCGTCCTCGAAGTCGGCCTGGGCGGGCGCCTGGATGCCGTGAACATCGTTGACGCCGACTGCGCCATCGTCACCAGCGTCGACCTCGACCACACCGACTGGCTGGGCGACACGCGCGAAAAGATCGGCTTCGAAAAAGCCCACATCTACCGCAGCGGCCGGCCCGCCATCTGCAGCGACCCGGTGCCCCCGCAGTCGCTGCTGGATTACGTTCAGGAGATCGGCGCGGACCTGTGGCTCTTCGGGCGCGACTACAACTATTCGGGCGATCGCCAGCAGTGGGCCTACGGCGGGCGCGAACAGCGCCGCAGCGCGATGGCTTATCCGGCCCTGCGCGGCGCCAACCAATTGCTCAACGCCTCGGCGGCGCTGGCCGCGCTGGAATCCGTGCGCGACCGGTTGCCCGTCCAGCAGCAGGCCGTGCGCCTGGGATTGCTGCAGGCCTCGCTGCCGGGCCGCTTCCAGATCCTGCCGGGCCAGCCCACGGTCATCCTGGACGTCGCCCACAACCCGCACGCCGCCGCGGTGCTGGCGCAGAACCTGGACAACATGGGCTTTCATCCGTACACCCACGCGGTGTTCGGCATGCTGAACGACAAGGACCTTGCCGGTGTGGTGGCCAAGCTCGGTTCGCGCATCGACTATTGGTATTGCGCGGGCCTGCCCGGACCGCGCGGCACGCCGGGCCAAGCGCTCGCGGACCAGGTCGGCGCGGCGCTCCCGCCGCTGCCCGCCGGCAGCGAAAGCCTCGGCATCCAGGCCTACGCGGATCCCGCCCAGGCCTTTGCCGCAGCGCGCGAACGGGCAGGGGAGAATGATAGAATCGTGGTATTCGGATCGTTTCTCACCGTAGCCTCCGTTTTGCAGGCTCTGGGTCGCAAGGCATAGGCAAATCGGGCCATTCGCGTCATGGCGG
>JAEYVD010000084.1 GCA_023432075.1 Pseudomonadota bacterium
GCGCCCAGCAGGCGACGGCGCTGCGCATCTTGCAGGGGGTAATGCGGTTCGCTACTCATCTGTCTTCCTCCTTGGGGATAACGCCCGGGTAGGAATGCGTACGCCTTTGCTGCCGCGGACTGCGCCCGGGTCTGCTGGTTCTTGTCGTTGATGTTGCGATGATGCCGCGAGGGACGGCCGGCGCGTTCTCCTGGTCGCGCCGGCGCCCGGAAGGCCTTGTCAGGCGCTTTCGAAGATCCGCGTCAGGACGAATTCGCGGTGGCCCAGGGCTTCGGCAGCGGTCCACCGGCCATTGGCGGTGGCCAGCATGCACTCCAGCAGCTTGTCGCCGGCCTGGTTCAGGTCGATCTCGCGTTGCAAGAGGCCGCTGGTGTCGACGTCGATGTGTTCGGACATCGTGCGCACCGTGCGCGGATTGGCGCAGATCTTGATGACCGGCAGGATCGGGTTGCCGATGACATTGCCCTGGCCGGTGGGGAAGAAATGCACGGCGTAGCCGGAGGCGGCGCACAGCGTGACCATTTCCGCCGCGGCCGAGGACGAGTCCATGAACCACAGTCCGGGGCCGTCGGGGATCTCGGCCTTGTCGATCACGCCGTCCACGCGGCATTTCTTGCCGATCTTCTGGATGTTGCCCAGCGCCTTTTCCTCGATGGTGGTCAGCCCCCCGGCGATGTTGCCCTTGGTGGGCTGGGACTCGGACAGGTCGCTGGTCTTCCAGCGGTCGATCATGGCCTGGTAACGGTCGAACATGAACATGAAGCGTTCGCGCACGGCGTCGTTGGCGCAGCGCTCGGCAACGATATGCTCGCCGCCGGTCAGTTCCGAGGTTTCGCCAAAGACCAGCGTGGATCCCAGTTCATAGAGCTTGTCGAACGCATTGCCCACCGTGGGATTGGCGCCGCAGCCGGACGTGGTGTCGGACTCGCCGCACTTGGTGGAGACCCACAGATCGGAGATGGGGCATTCGCTGCGCGTGAGGGCGGTGGCGTAATGCACGTATTCCTTGGCGCAACGGGACGCGCGCATGATCGTGTCGTGGTCGCCGTGCAGCTCGATGGAAAAGCCCATGACCGGCTTGCCGGTGGCGGCGATGCCGTCGACCACGCGCTTGGTCCAGCCTTCTTCGATGCCGATCACGACCACGGCGGCCACGTTGGGGTTACAGCCGGTGCCGATCAGCGTGCGAAAGTGCAGTTCCAGATCCTCGCCGAACTGCAGCCGGCCGTAGGGATGAGGCAGGGCGAGGGTGCCCTTGATATTGTTGGCGACGGCCTCGGCCGCGGCGTTGGAGATGTCGTCCACGGGCAGGACGATGACGTGGTTGCGCACGCCGACGCGGCCATTGTCGCGGCGGTAGCCTTGGAAGGTGGTCTGGGCAGTGATGATGGACATGGTGGGTTCCTGTGCGATGGACGGGCGCTTACCAGCGCTTGGTCTTGATGTTGTGCACGTGGGCGTGCTGGCCGGCCTTGATGGGCGCCACCACGCGGCCGATGTCGACGCCGTACTTGAAGACGGTGTCCCCCACGGCCATGTCCTTCATCGCCACCTTGTGGCCGATGGGAATGTCCTGCGACGCGCGCACATGGATGATCTTGTCCTCATCCATGATCCAGGCGTTCAGCTCCGTTCCGGCGGTCAGGCCCTCCACCACGGCGACCGCCACCGTGTCCTTCGCATCGTGCAATACGGCGTGAATCATTGTCTTCCTCTCTGGGGTCAGGGCGCCGCCTGGGTGCTGCCTGCGGCGCGGATCACAACGGCCAGGAAATCTTAGGCCGGGCTTTTTTCAAAGTCAACTAAATCATATAGATGAATTACATGACTTGAGCCGGCGGCCGTTGCGCCGCTACACTGGAGGTCCACGATTTTTGCGATGCACCCATGAATACCAGCCTGTCACCGACTGTGCCTTTGGGCAGTCCCTTGTACGAACAGGTCAAGCAAGCCGTGCTTGCCGCGCTGGCGCAAGGCGAGTGGAAGCAGGGCGACGCGATCCCGCCGGAGAAGCAACTGGCCGAACGGTTCGGCGTGTCGATCGGCACGCTGCGCAAGGCCATCGACGAGCTGGCCGCCGAGAACATCCTGGTGCGGCATCAGGGGCGCGGCACCTACGTTGCGGTGCATACGCGCAACCATCATTTCTTCAAGTTTTTCCGCATCGTGGGCCAGGACGGAAGTAAGTCCTATCCCACGACGGAACTGCTGCGCTTTCGCCGCGTGAAGGCCTCGGCCGTGGCGCGCGAAAAGCTCGAGCTGCCCGCGGGCGCGTACGTTTTCGAATTCCTGAATGTGCTGTCGCTTAATGGCGACGTGGTGATGGCCGACGACGTGTGCCTGCCCGAATCGCGCTTTCCGGGGCTGCTGGAAGCGCACCTGCGCGAGCGCACCAGCACGCTCTACGCGCTGTACCAGGACCTGTTCGGCGTCAACGTCATCGCCACCGACGAGCGGCTGCGGACCTGCCTGGCCGAGCGCACGCACGCGCGCTGCCTGGGCGTGGCCGAAGGCAGCGCGCTCTTGGAGATCCGCCGCATCGCGTTTTCCTATAACCGCCAGCCGGTGGAATGGCGCGTGTCGCGCGTGAACACTGAACGCTACGAGTACCTGGGGCAGGAACCCTGGGAGGCCGGCGCCTGAGCCGGCCGTGGCGGGATGGCCGCCTTGCGAGGCGGGGCAATGCGCACCTGCCGTCACGCGCGTGGCTTGCTGCCCGTGCGCCAAGCAGTGCTAGAATTCCTGCCGCACTATCCAATTTTCGGCGCCGATTTGCCTGATCCGCTTGCGGGCGCCTTCCAATAAATCCAGCTAAAGAGGTCCGTATGACCACTCCTGCCCAGAATTTGGCCGGTGATTCGGCCAGCGGGTTCGTTCCCGCAACCGTCACGACGTCCGATACCGTTGATCCCGGTTCGGTCGGCCTCGTCTCCCCCACCTTCATCCGTTTCGATGAGCCGCTACCCTTGCTGAGCGGCCAGTCGCTTGCGTCGTACGAGCTTGCGGTCGAAACCTACGGCACGCTCAATGCGCAGCGCACGAATGCCGTGCTCATCTGCCACGCGCTCAATGCCTCGCACCACGTGGCGGGGCAGGCCGCCGACAATCCCAGCGACCTGGGCTGGTGGGACAACATGGTGGGACCCGGCAAGCCGGTGGACACCAATATCTTCTTCGTGATCGGGGTCAACAACCTGGGCTCGTGCTTTGGTTCGACCGGGCCGGCCAGCATCAATCCCGAGACCGGCAAGCCCTGGGGCGCAGCGTTCCCGGTGCTGACGGTCGAAGACTGGGTGCGGGCGCAGGCGCGGGTGGCGGACCACTTCGGCATCGAGCGCTTCGCGGCCGTGATGGGCGGATCGCTGGGCGGCATGCAGGCCCTGAGCTGGTCGATCACCTTGCCCGAGCGCGTGGCCAACTGCATCGTCATCGCCAGCACGCCGCGCCTGTCGGCGCAGAACATCGGCTTTAACGAAGTTGCCCGGCGCGCCATCATCACCGACCCGGATTTCCACGGCGGCGACTACTATTCGCAGGACACCGTGCCGCGCCGCGGCCTGTCGGTCGCGCGCATGATCGGCCACATCACGTACCTGTCCGACGACGACATGGCCGAGAAATTCGGCCGCGCCCAGCGCGCGCCCGCCGAAAACGGCGCCTACCGCTACGGCTACGACGTCGAATTCGAGGTGGAGTCGTACCTGCGCTACCAGGGCGAAAAGTTCACGCGCTATTTCGACGCCAACACCTACCTGCTCATCACGCGCGCGCTGGACTACTTCGATCCGGCGCGCACCACGGGCGGTGACCTGGCCCGCGCGCTGGCGCCCGCCAAGTCCAACTTCCTGCTGGTGTCGTTCTCGACCGATTGGCGCTTTCCGCCGGAACGGTCGCGCGAGATCGTGCGGGCGCTGCTCAAGAACGCCAGCCCCGTCACGTACGCCGAAATCGACGCGCCGCATGGCCACGACGCCTTCCTGCTGGAAGATGCGCGCTACCACGCGGTCGTGCGCGGCTACTACGAACGCATTGCACGCGAGCTGGGCCTGGAGGCCCAGTTGACCGAAGGATCTTCCGAATGACTCCCGTGACCCCTCGCTATGCCCACGGCGCGCTGCGGCCCGACCTGGCGCGCATCGCCAGCTGGATTGAACCGGGCAGCCGCGTCCTGGACCTGGGCTGCGGCGACGGCGCCCTCTTGGCGCATCTGCGCGATCATCGCCAGGTCAAGGGAGCCGGCGTCGAGCTCGACGACACCTGCGTGATCGCCTGCGTGCGCCGCGGCGTCGAGGTCATCCAGCAGAACCTGGAAGACGGCCTGGCGCTCTTTGACGACAAGCAGTTCGACACCGTCGTCCTGTCGCAGACGTTGCAGTCCATGCACCGCACCGAACACATCCTGCGCGAAATGGCGCGGGTAGCGCGTTACGGGGTGGTGTCGTTTCCCAACTTCGGCTACTGGCCGCACGGCTGGGCCATCCTGCGCGGCCGCATGCCCGTGACGGGGCAGATGCCTTATCAGTGGTACAACACGCCCAACATCCACCTGTGCACGCTGCGCGACTTCGAACAGCTTGCCGGCGAAGTGGGCCTGCGCATCCTGGAGCGCGCCACGTTCAACGAAGGCAGGCAAGTGAAGGCGTTTCCAAGCTGGCGCAGCACGCTGGCGGTGTACCGCTTTGCTTCCCCCTGACATTCCGACACGCCTCCTCCTGACGGCGCGGGGCAACAGGCCCTAAAATGCCGGCACGCCCGCGGCCAGCGCCTGTGACGCCGCCGGCCAAGCCCCAGGAGACCGTCATCACCGCTGTATCCAACGTCTACACCAGCCCGCGCGTGGCTCCCTTGCTGGTCCTGGGCTTTGCCAGCGGGTTGCCGCTGGCCCTGACCAGCGGCACATTGCAGGCCTGGGCCACCGTCGAAGGCGTGCCGCTGCAGGAAATCGGTTTCCTCACCCTGGTCGGCACGGCCTACACCATCAAATTTCTCTGGGCGCCGCTGGTGGACCGTTTCGCGCCGCCGCTGCTGGGCCGGCGACGCGGCTGGATGCTGGTCACGCAGGTGCTGCTGGCGGCGGCGATCCTGGCGATGGGCGCGCTGTCGCCATCGTCGGCGCTGATGCCGCTGGCGCTCTTGGCCGTGCTGGTCGCCTTTCTTTCCGCCACGCAGGACATTGCCTTCGATGCCTATTGCACGGACGTGCTGCGCAAGGAGGAACGCGGGGCGGGCGCGGCCATCAAGGTCATGGGCTACCGGCTGGCCATGATCGTGTCCGGCGGGCTGGCGCTCATCATGGCAGACCAATGGATAGGGTGGGGCAATACGTACATGGTGATGGGCGGGCTGATGCTGCTGTGCGCGCTTGGCACGCTGTGGGCGCCCGAACCCGAACACGTCGCGCGCCCGCCCCGCAGCCTGCGCGAGGCGGTCGCCGAACCCCTGCATGAGTTCTTCACACGCCGCGGCGCGCTGGCAGTGCTGCTGCTGATCGTGCTGTACAAGCTGGGTGACGCGTTCGCCGGCGCGTTGTCCACCACCTTCCTCATCCGCGGCGCGGGCTTCACACCCACCGAAGTGGGCACGGTGAACAAGGTGCTGGGGCTGGCGGCGACCATCATCGGCGCGCTGGCGGGCGGGTCGCTTATGGCGCGGTGGGGGCTGTACCGCT
>JAEYVD010000106.1 GCA_023432075.1 Pseudomonadota bacterium
CACTTCAGGTAGAAACGCTTCCAGCCGTACTTGAAGAATGAGTTGAAGCCGATGTCGTTATGGGTGTCGGCTGCCTTGATCCGGCGAAGCTCGGCCATCTGCATGGCTTCCTCGCGGATCGTTTCCCAGTTGTCGTCCAGCACCTTCAGTTCGGCGATTTCGCTGGTGGTCAGGTAGGGGGTGGTGGGCACCCGCGACGTCAGGACCATGAACGCGTTGATCGGCGCCAGCAGCACCGAGTGGTCCAGCAGCTGCCGGCCCAACGGCAGCTTGACGCGGCCGCGGAAGTGCGCGAACAGGATGGCGGCAAGCCAGATCCCGGGTATTAACCATTTCATAGGTAGATCTCGTCGTGCAACGGGGTGGTGCGATATGGGCGGTATTGTCCCACAAGCGGGCGACGCCAATCAGTCAGCAGGGCGCGCGGTCTGCCGGATTCTGATTCAAAGGATTGCCCTCTGGAGGTCGGCCGCTGGGTACAATTCCGCCATGTCCGAAGCCGTAACGACCCCGACCCCATTTGTTCACCTGCGCGTCCACTCCGAGTTTTCGGTCGTGGACGGCACGGTGCGTATCCCCGACCTCATCAAGCGTGTGGCCAAGCTGGGCCAGCCCGCCGTCGCCCTGACCGATCTGTCGAACCTGTTCGGACTGATCAAGTTCTACAAGGGCGCGCGCGGCGCGGGGGTCAAGCCCATTGCCGGCTGCGATGTCTGGATCTCCAACGACGAAGATCCCGCCAAGCCATTTCGCCTGCTGTTGCTGGTGCGCAACCACCAGGGCTACCTGAATCTCTGCGAACTGCTGTCCAAGGCCTTCCTGACGAACCAGGGCAAGGGCCGCGCGGAAATCCGCCGCGAATGGCTGCAAGGGCAGGCCGGTCTCATCGCCTTGTCCGGCGGACGGGCCGGCGACGTCGGGCAGGCGCTGGAGGCCGGCAATGCCGTCTCGGCGCTGGCCTTGGCCCGCCAGTGGGCGCTGATGTTCCCCGGCAGCTACTACATCGAATTGCAGCGCGCCGGCATGGACGGCGACGAAGGCTACTGCCAGGCCGCCATGCGGCTGGCCGCCGAAGCCGGCCTGCCGGTGGTCGCCACCCATCCCGTGCAGTTCCTGGATGAGTTCGAATTCCAGGCCCATGAGGCCCGTGTCTGCATCGCCGAAGGCGAGATCCTGGCCAACCCGCGCCGCGTGCGCCGGTTCTCCAAAGAGCAGTACCTGCTCAGCTCCGAGGAAATGGCGCGCCGGTTCGCCGACGTGCCGTCGGCGCTGGCCAATACGGTCGAAATCGCCAAGCGCTGCAACCTGAGCCTGGTGCTGGGCAAGCCGCGCCTGCCCAATTTCCCCACGCCGGACGGCGTGACGCTCGACGATTACCTGGTCCAGCTCTCCGAGCAGGGCCTGGAAAAGCGCATGGAGTTCCTGTTCCCGGACGAAGCCGAGCGCGAGTCCAAGCGCGAGCAGTATTACGAGCGGCTGCGCTGGGAGTGCAAGACCATCATCCAGATGGGCTTTCCCGGCTACTTCCTGATCGTGCAGGACTTCATCAACTGGGGTAAGAACAACGGCGTGCCGGTTGGACCGGGCCGGGGCTCGGGCGCCGGTTCGCTGGTGGCCTACGCGCTGGGCATCACCGACCTCGATCCCATCCGCTATGACCTGCTGTTCGAGCGCTTCCTGAATCCCGAGCGGGTCTCCATGCCCGACTTCGATATCGACTTCTGCCAGGACAACCGCGAACGGGTTATCGACTACGTCAAGGAAAAATACGGCCGCGCCGCCGTCAGCCAGATCGCGACCTTCGGCACGCTGGGCGCCAAGGCCGTGGTGCGAGACGCGGGCCGCGTGCTGGACATGCCCTACATGTTCTGCGATGGCCTGTCCAAGCTGATCCCGTTCAACCCGATGGATCCCTGGACGCTGGAGCGCACGCTCAAGGACGAGCCCGCCTTCAAGGACCGCTACGAGCAGGAAGAAGAAGTCCGCTCGCTGGTCGACCTGGCCAAGCCGCTCGAAGGCCTGACGCGCAACATCGGCATGCACGCGGGCGGGGTGCTGATTGCGCCCGGCAAGCTTACCGACTTCTGCCCGCTGTATTGCCAGCCGGGCCAGGAGAACAGCGCGGTCTCGCAGTTCGACAAGGACGACGTCGAAGCAGCCGGCCTGGTGAAGTTCGACTTCCTGGGCCTGCGCAACCTGACGATTCTGGACTGGGCCGTGCGCTACGTGCGCCAGTTCAACGCCGAAAAGCGCGATTTCGACGTCATGGCGCTGGCCCTGGACGATCCGGCGGCCTACAAGATCCTGTGCGACGCCAACACCACCGCGGTGTTCCAGCTTGAATCGCGCGGCATGAAAGAGCTGCTCAAGAAGCTGCGGCCCAATACGTTCGAAGACATCATCGCCATGCTGGCCCTGTATCGTCCAGGGCCGCTGGAATCGGGCATGGTGGACGACTTCGTGAACCGCAAGCACGGACGCGCGGCCGTCGATTATTTCCACCCGGACCTGGAAGCCACCCTGAAGAGCACCTACGGGGTCATCGTCTACCAGGAACAGGTGATGCTGATCTCGCAGATCATCGGGGGCTACTCGCTGGGCGGCGCCGACCTGCTGCGCCGGGCCATGGGCAAGAAAAAGCCCGAGGAAATGGCCAAGCACCGCGAATTGTTCGAACAGGGCGCCAAGGAAAAGGGCCACGATCCGGACCTGGCGGTCAAGCTCTTCGACCTGATGGAGAAGTTCGCGGGTTACGGCTTCAACAAGTCGCACTCGGCCGCGTACGCGCTGATCTCGTACCAGACCGCCTGGCTGAAGGCCTACCACCCGACCGAGTTTCTGGCCGCCACCATGTCCTCCGACATGGACGACACCGACAAGGTCCAGATCTTCTGCCGCGACGCCCAGGACAACGGCGTCGAGGTGCTGCCGCCC
This sequence comes from Pseudomonadota bacterium, assembly GCA_023432075.1. GTDB lineage: Bacteria > Pseudomonadota > Gammaproteobacteria > Burkholderiales > Burkholderiaceae_B > Achromobacter. The sequence goes on from JAEYVD010000106.1 coordinate 2,935, forward strand.
GACGTCAACCACTCGGGCTACCGGTTCGAGCCCGTCGCCGACAAGCACACCGAAAAAGGCAAGCCCCCGCGCACGATGCGTTACGGCCTGGGCGCCGTCAAGGGCACGGGGCAGGGCGCCGTCGAAGACATCCTGCGTGCGCGCAAGGAGGGCGGCCCGTTCCTGAACCTGTTCGACTTCTGCCGCCGCGTCAGCAAGCAGGCCGTCAACCGGCGGACCATCGAAGCGCTGATCAAGGCCGGCGCGTTCGACACCATCGAACCCAATCGCGCCGCCATGCTGGCCTCGGTGCCCACCGCCATGGAAGCGGCCGAGCAGGCCGCGCGCAGTGCCAACCAGGCCTCCCTCTTTGGCGACGATAGCGGCGACGTGGTCGCCGGTGAGCTGGCCAAGGTCGCGCCTTGGGACCTGCACAAGAAGCTGACCGAAGAAAAATCCGCCCTGGGCTATTACTACAGCGGTCACCTGTTCGATGCGTGGCGCGACGAAGTGCGCCGCATCGTGCCGATGCAGCTTGCGCGTGTGGAACCCCAGCGCGACCTGCAATGGATGTGCGGCGTGCTGGCCAGCGTACGCGTCATGATGACCCGCCGCGGCAAGATGGTCTTTGCCGTGCTGGACGACGGCACGGCGCAGGTCGAGATCTCGGTCTTCAACGAACTTTACGAGAAGCACCGCAACCGGCTGCGCGAAGACCAGCTCGTCATCGTGCAGGGCAAGGTCAGCAACGATGACTATTCGGGCGGCATGCGCATCGTCGCCGAACAGCTATATGACCTGCAGCTGGCGCGCGAAGCGCGCGCCAAGTCCCTGCGTGTCAAGCTCAATGGCAGCGCCGATGCGGCGCGCCTGCGGCAAATGCTCAATCCCTTCCGTGCCGAACCCGAGAATGGCATTCCGGGCGTGCCGGTCGATATCGTCTACACCAAGAACAACTTCCTGTGCACGGTCAGGCTCGGGGAAGAATGGCGCGTGCGCATGGCTGACACGTTGCTGGCCAACCTGAACGACTGGACCAAGCCGGACGGCGTGGAGGTCACCTACTAATGATGCCCAGCTTGCGTATCGTGCATTCGGAAGCCGCCACCAGCTTCGGCGGACAGGAAGGACGTATCTTCAAGGAAATGCACGCGATGCGGGCGCGTGGGCATCACGTCGAGGCGATATGCCAGCCGCGAGCGCAACTGACGCCACGGCTGCGCGACGCGGGGTTCACGGTGCATGCCGTCGACATGGCCGGTCCGGTGAACTACCTGAAGGGCGTGGTCGCGATCCGCCGGATCCTGAAGGCAGGGCGCTTTGACGTGCTCAATACGCACAGCCGGCGCGACACGGTCATCGCGGCCCTGGCTGGGCGACTGGCCGGCACGCCGCTGATCGTGCGTACCCGCCACCTGTCCAATACGGTAGGTTCGATGTGGTCCTACACCGTCCTGCCGCACCGCGTCACGGCTGTCAGCGACCACGTGCGCAAGTACCTCATCACCCGCGGCGTCCCGCCCGAGAAGATCGCGACCGTATATTCGCCCATCGTGCTGCCGGCCGCGGTCGAACACTCCACCCTGCGCGGAGAACTGGGCCTGGCCGACGATGACGTCGTGGTGGGCTGCGTGGCCGTCATGCGCGCCACCAAGGGTCATAAAGACCTGATCGACGCCATCGCGCCGCTGATGGCCACGCGCCCGAAGCTGCATCTGGTATTTGTCGGCGCCGGATCGCCGGTCTTCGAGCAGACCCAGGCCTACGTGGCCGAGCGCGGCTTGCAGGACCGCATCCACCTGATGGGCACGCGGCGCGATGTGCCCAATCTGCTGGCGGGATTCGATCTCTTTGCCTTGGCCACGCAGCAGGAAGCGTCCGGCACGGTCTATGTCGAAGCGCAGGCCAGCGGCCTGCCCGTGATCGGCACGAACGTGGGCGGCGTGTCCGAAATGTTCCGGGACGGCGTGACGGGTTTTCTGGTCCCGCCCAAGGATCCGGCCGCCTTGACCGCCGCGCTGGCGCGCCTGATCGACGACCCGGCCCTGCGCCGCACTATGGGCGAGGCCGGCCGAAAGATGGTCTGGGAAGAGGGCGTGTTTTCGCCTGCGCGCCTGGCGGAAACCACGGAAGCGATCTATCTGCGCTGGCTGGCGGAGCGCCGCCAATGAGCGCAACCAATGCATCCAACGCACCCAACGTGCCGGTGCTGATGTATCACCACGTCACGCCGGCCGGCGGCATGATTGCCGCGACGCCCGACGTCTTCGACGCGCAGATCTCGCGCCTGGCCCGCGCAGGCTACCAGTCGCTCACCACCGCGCAGTTTGCCGCCTACCTGGCCGGCGCCAGCGTGCCCGAACGCTCAGTGCTCATCACGTTCGACGACGGCTACCTGAACAACTGGGTGCACGCGCATCCCGTCCTCGCCCGTCATGGCATGCGCGCGGTGTTGTTCACCATCACCGGCTGGATCGGCGACGGCCCCGTGCGGCCCCATG
>JAEYVD010000138.1 GCA_023432075.1 Pseudomonadota bacterium
ATCGTGCGCGAGATCGAGGCGCGGCTCAGCTTCCTGAACAACGTGGGCCTGAACTATCTGTCGCTGGACCGCAGCGCGGACACGATCTCCGGCGGCGAAGCGCAGCGCATTCGTCTGGCCAGCCAGATCGGTTCTGGCCTGACGGGCGTGATGTATGTGCTGGACGAGCCCTCCATCGGCCTGCACCAGCGCGACAACGACCGCCTGATCGGCACGCTGCAGCACCTGCGCGATCTCGGCAACAGCGTCATCGTCGTCGAGCACGACGAGGACATGATCCGCATGGCCGACTGGGTCGTGGACATGGGACCGGGCGCCGGCGAGCACGGCGGCGAGGTCGTCGCCCAGGGCGACCCCGAGACCGTGCAGCGCGATCCCAACTCGCTGACCGGCCAATACTTGAGCGGCGCGCGCGCCATCGCCATTCCAAAGCGCCGCCCCGTCGACGACGAACTGCCGTGGCTGACGCTCACCGGCGCCACCGGCAACAACCTCAAGAACGTAGACCTGCACGTCCCCGCAGGCCGTCTCGTGTGCGTGACCGGCGTGTCCGGTTCGGGCAAGTCCACGCTCATCAACGACACGCTGGCCGTGGCCGTATCGCGCCAACTGCACCACGCACAGAGCGAGCCCGCCCCCTACGCGTCGATGCAGGGGCTGGAGAATTTCGACAAGATCATCAGCGTCGATCAAAGCCCCATCGGGCGCACGCCGCGCAGCAACCCGGCCACCTACACGGGCTTGTTCACGCCCATCCGCGAGCTTTTCGCAGGCGTGCCGGAAGCGCGCACGCGCGGCTACGATCCGGGCCGCTTCAGCTTCAACGTGAAGGGCGGACGGTGCGAAGCCTGCCAGGGCGACGGCGTGGTCAAGGTCGAGATGCACTTCCTGCCGGACATGTATGTGCCCTGCGACGTCTGCCACGGCAAGCGCTACAACCGCGAGACGCTCGAAATCCGCTACCGCGGCCGCAACATCAGCGAGGTGCTGGACTTGACCGTCGAGCAGGCGCTCGAGTACTTCGAATCGGTGCCCGCCATCGCGCGCAAGCTGCATACGCTGATCGACGTGGGCCTGTCTTACATCCGCCTGGGGCAAAGCGCGACCACGCTGTCCGGCGGCGAGGCGCAGCGCGTGAAGCTTTCGCAAGAGCTGTCACGCCGCAGCACCGGGCGCACGCTGTACATCCTGGATGAACCGACGACGGGCCTGCACTTTCGCGACATTGAATTGCTGCTTCAGGTGCTCAACCAGCTCGTGGACGCCGGCAACACGGTGCTCATCATCGAGCACAACCTGGATGTCATCAAAACGGCCGACTGGCTGGTCGACATGGGTCCCGAGGGGGGTGACGGCGGCGGCCGCGTCGTGGCGCAGGGCACGCCGGAAACGGTGGCGGCAACGAAGGCCAGCCATACCGGCCAGTATCTGGGCAAGCTTTTGCGGCGCAAGCCGGGCGACTGAACCCCCACCCTTCCACTCGTAGGAACGCAAGCATGTACACCCTCATCATCGGCAACAAGAACTACTCGTCCTGGTCCATGCGTCCGTGGATCGCGCTGCGCGCCGCCGGCATCGCGTTCACGGAGCAGAAGGTGGGCCTGTTCACTGAGGAATTTTCAAAGCGGGTGGCGGCAGTGTCGCCCGCGGGCCTGGTGCCCGTCCTGCTGGACGGCGACTTCGCCGTGTGGGATTCGCTGGCCATCTGCGAGTACGCCGCTGAACATCACCCGCAGGCCGCCCTGTGGCCGAAAGACGCGAAGGCCCGCGCCCGGGCGCGTTCGCTGGCCGCGCAGATGCACAGCGGTTTCGGCGCACTGCGCCAGGCCATGCCGATGAACGTCGAAGCCCACTTGCCGGGCATCGAACTTCCGGAAGCGGCGCGCACGGACGCGGCGCGCGTGCAGGCCATCTGGCAGGAAACGCGTGCGCAGTTCGGCCAGGGTGGCCCCTTCCTGTTTGGCGCGTTTTCAATTGCCGACGCGTTTTTCGCGCCGGTAGTCTCGCGCTTCACGACCTACGGCATCGCGGCCGCAGGCCCCGTGCGCGACTACGTGGATGCCGTGCTGGCGCTGCCCGCCATGCAGGAGTGGACACGGGACGCGCTGGCCGAAGCCACCTTCGTCGAAGCGGACGAGCCCTACCGCAAACACCGCTGAAGACGGGCTTGCCCGCGGCGCGGCTACGCCATGTCGAACAGCCGCTTGTGTTCGCGGATGGCGTAGCGGTCGGTCATGCCGGCGATGTAGTCCGCGATGGCGCGGGCCTGTTCGTTGAATTGCTCGCGGCGGTAATCGGGGGGCAAGAGGCGCGGATCGTCCAGAAAGGCCGCAAACAGCTCGCGCACGATGCGGCGCGCCTTGCTCGTCATGCGCAGCACGCGGTAGTGCCGGTACAGGTTGTCGAACAGAAACTTCTTCAGCGTGTCGGCTTCGCGGCGGATGTCGTCGGAAAACCCCGCCAGCGGCGGAGAGCGCCGTACGTCGTCAGCGCTGGCTGGCGCCGCATCGCGGATGCGCGCCAACGACGTGCGGGTCAGATCGACGATCAGCGTGTTGATCATTCGGCGTATCGTTTCGGCCACCGCGCGCCGCGGCGCCAGCCCGGGATAACGGTCCAGCACATACGCATGGTGGCGCTCGAAAATGGACACGTCCTTCAATTGATCCAGCGTGATCAACCCCGAGCGCAAACCGTCGTCGACATCGTGGTTGTTGTACGCGATCTCGTCGGCCAGATTGGCAAGCTGCGCCTCCAGCGATGGCTGCGTGCGGTTCAAAAACCGTTCACCGACATCCCCCAGCATCCGTGCATGCGCAACCGAGCAATGCTTGAGGATGCCCTCGCGCGTCTCGAAGCACAGGTTCAGGCCGTTGAAGTCGGCATAGCGCTCTTCAAGTTCGTCCACCACGCGCAGGCTTTGCAGGTTGTGCTCAAAGCCACCCGCCTGCGGCGCCAGCTCGCGCATGCAGGCATTCAGTTCGTCCTGACCGGCATGGCCGAACGGCGTGTGGCCCAGGTCATGCGCCAGCGAGATCGCTTCGGTCAGGTCTTCGGACAGCCCCATGCTGCGCGCCAGCGTGCGCGCGATCTGGGCCACTTCCAGACTATGCGTCAGGCGTGTGCGAAACAGGTCGCCTTCATGGTTGACGAAGACCTGCGTTTTGTATTCCAGCCGCCGGAAGGCGCTGGAATGCACGATGCGATCGCGGTCGCGCTGGAACTCCGTGCGGTTTTCCGGCGGCGGCTCGGCATGGGTCCGGCCGCGCGATCGGGACGGGTGAGAAGCATAGGAAGCCAGTTCATTCATCTGCAACACCGTCCATCACTGCGTTTACTGGGTGGTTCGAGCCAGCACGGCGCGCACCGCATCGTCGGGCGCCGGCTGCATCACGGCCTCGCCGATGCGCGGCATGAGCACGTAGCGGATGGAGCCCCCTTCCGTTTTCTTGTCCACCTGCATCAGGTCCAGCCAGCGGTCCGCGCCCAGGTCGGGCGCGACAATCGGGCACCCGATGGCCTGCACCAGCGCACGCACGCGCTCGACGTCGGCGCGATCGAAGCCCGCCACATCGGCCGACAGCTCGGCTGCCTGCACCATGCCGCAACCCACTGCCTCGCCGTGCAGCCAGGCGCCGTAGCCCAGGCCCGACTCGATGGCGTGGCCAAACGTGTGGCCCAGGTTCAGGATGGCGCGCAGCCCGGATTCGCGCTCGTCCTTGCCCACTACCTGCGCCTTCAGTTCGCACGAGCGGCGGATCGCGTAGGC
>JAEYVD010000141.1 GCA_023432075.1 Pseudomonadota bacterium
TGCCCAACTGGCGCCGATGGTTCCGGCGCCTACGATGGCGACGCGGCGGATGGGGGGGGATGAAGCGGAGCCGTGCGAGACGGACGGCGACGAAGGCGAGTTTGGCGAACCAGAGCTGGACGAAGCGGGGCTGGACGAAGCAGGGCTGGACGAAGCAGAGCTGGACGAAGCAAGGCTGGACGAAGCAAGGCTGGACATGCAGGTCTCCGTGGTTGCGTTTGCTTCATTGTGAAGCAAAGCCGGGGCCGTTGCCACGCGAGGCCAGCAGCGGCAAGATAGGGTCTTTCGAAATCGCCTGGAGCCTTGCATGAGTCCGTCGCCTGCGCGCGCGACCGTTCCGTATTTCTGCCAATGGGAGTCCGCGCAGCGGGCGGGCGAGATCATTCGCGGGGAACTGGATCTGGCTGACGACCCTGCGTGGCGCGATTCCGGGGCGCGGGATCTGGACGAGTACGTGCGTTGGGCCAGCCATGTGTGCGGGATGGCGTGTCTGAAGATGGTGCTCGCGGCGCGCTCCGGGCACGCCTATCCGACCTTGGAGCTTGCGCGGCGCAGCTTGCCTTACGGTGCGTACGTCGAGGAACCGGGCGGAAGCATCCGGGGCCTGATCTATGCGCCGTTCGTGCAGTACGTCGCAGAAGTCTTTGGCATGCGGGCGCAGGTGCGCGTGGACCTGCCCGCGTCGGGCCTGCCTGAGCTGATGGCGCGGGCGGATTACTTTATGGCGTCGGTTCATCCGTCGATTCGCTGGCCCGCTGTACCGCCGCCGAGAAAGGGCGGGCACCTGGTGCTGGTGACGCGCGCCACGCCCGACGCCGTGACGTTTCACAATCCGTCGGGCGAGCCCGGCTCGCAAGCGGACGTCGTGCTGCCGCTGGCCGATTTTGACAGGTTCTACGCTGGCCGCGGCGTTGAAATCCCGCCCGCTGGTTGACGATGTTTACGTGCCGGCTCAAGCGTTGCGGGTGCGGCGCAGATAGCGCCATGCGAGCACAACCGTGATGCCATAGCTGGCGGTGATGAGGCCGTAGGCGGCAGGCAATGTGGCGTGCCAGTCGGGCAGCAGATGCAGGAGGGTGCCCATCACTGCGACGCCGACCAGCGCGCCGGATTGACGATTGGCGTTCAGGGCGGCGGCCGCGCTGTTGGCGTGTTGGCGGCCCGATACCTGCATGACGATGCTGGTCATCGCCGGCACGGCGATCCCCACGCCCAGATTGGCCAGCGCGACGACGATGGCGAATGGCCAGTACGCGACGCCGGGCGTGAACGCGGCGATGCCGATGGCGCTCATTGCGGCCGCGAGCGAGACGCCGCCGAGCAGCGATGCCGACACGTTCCACCGCGACGACACGCGGCCCGAAATGAGATTGCCGATGGAGAACACCGCTAGCATCGGCACCAGCTCGATGCCCGTCTGCAGCGCATCGGCGCCGCGTGCATGCTGCAGGAACAGGCTTAGCAGAAACAGCTGGCCATACGACGCAAGGTTGATGAGAAACCCCACGCCGTTGGCCGCTGAGAATTGCGGGCTGGCAAATAGCGTGCGTGGCAGGATGGGTTCGGCGTGCTGCCGTTCGCGTTGCACCAGGAGCGCCGCGGCGGCCAGCCCCAGCAGCATCGTTGCCGCGATGGCCGGGGAGGTCCAGCCATAGGCGTTGCCCTGGATCAGCACGAAGCACAGGCTGGACAGCGCCACGACACCAAGCACGTGGCTCAAGGGGTTGAGCGCGCGGGCCCGCCGCGGCGCGGCGGCGATGCGGCGGCGGGCGAGCCACAGGCCGGCCAGACCCAGCGGGATGTTGATGAGGAAGATGCCGCGCCATCCGAATTGGTGGATCAGCGCGCCTCCCAGCAAGGGCCCGGAGGCGCCGGCGACCGCCACGATGGCGGACCAGGCGGCCAGCATGCGGTTGCGCACGTTTTCATCGACATAGGCGTGCGTAAGCAGGCTGAGCGAGCTAGGCATGAAAAGCGCAGCGCCAACGCCTTGCAGCATGCGGGCCGCGATCAAGGTGTTGGCGTTTGGCGCCAGCCCGCAGAGCAGGGACGCGGCGGTGAACACGCCCAAGCCGGCCAGGTAGAGGGTCTTGGCCCCGTAGCGGTCGGCCAGCGCGCCAGCGACCAGCAGCAGGGCGGCGAAGGTCAGGGTGTAGCCGTCGACGATCCACACCAGGTCGGTCAGCGGGACGGCGAACTGCAGCGCGATGCTGGGGATTGCCACGTTGACCACCGTCACGTCGAGCATGGCCATGACGAATCCGACGGCCAAGGTGACCAAGGGCACCCAGCCCGTGACGGGGGCGGGCGGCGCGTCGAGCGAGGCAATGGGGCGGCAGGCGGAGGACATGGCGGGACTCTTTTGATAGTGCGGCGTACGGGAGGAGCAAAGCTTAGGCGCTTGCCGTGATGCAAAAAAGCCGTATTACTGCTTTATAGTCATGCAAAAGTGCATCACGGACATCAAATGGACTGGGACAACGCGAGAATTTTTCTGGCCATTTACCGCGTAGGAACCCTGCGCGGCGCGGCGGCGGTGCTGCAGATCGACCAGGCCACGGCCGGCCGGCGTCTTGCCGCGCTGGAGACGTCGCTGGATGCGCGCCTGTTCCTGCGTACGCCCGGCGGCTACGTGCCGACCGCGGCGGGCGAGCTGGCGTTTGCGGCGGCCGAACGCATGGAACAGGCGGCGGACCAGCTTCAGCGCCAGATGCAGGGGCTGGACCATCGGCTGTCAGGGGTGGTCCGCGTGGCAGCCTCGGAGACGGTCGCCCGTTATTTCGTGATGGAGGCCATCAAACGTGTCCACGCCGAACATCCTGACATCCGCGTGGTGCTGACGACCGGCATCCAGATCAGCAATCTGACGCGTCGTGAGGCCGATCTGGCCATCCGCAACATCAAGCCCGACAACCCCGATCTGATCCATCGCCATCTGGCGCGCAAGGAGGTCGGCCTGTATGCGTCGCGCGCGTACCTGGACGCGCACGGCGAGCCCAAGCCCGGCACCGCGTTCGCGGGGCACACCTTGATCGCGTACCAGCAAGCCGTGCTGCCAGGCTGGTCGGACTCGCTTTGCGGTGAGCCCACGCGCAACGGCCGCATCGGTGTCGAGGTGAATTCCGGGCTGATGATCATCGACGCGGTGGTGGCGGGTCTTGGCATCGGCGAGCTGCCCACGCATATGGCGCCGGACCACCCCGACCTGGTGCGTATCTGGCCCGCGCGCGCCGAGGCGTATGACCTGTGGCTGGTGATGCACGGCGACCTGAACCGCACCGCGCGCGTGCGGGCCGTGGCCGACGCGATTGTCGCGGTCTTTGAAGAGAGCAATTAGCGGCAAGCCGAGGCTTGTGGCGCGGCGCAACTGGCGCTAAGGTTTGCTGGCCCGCAGGAAAACCCACGACCTCAGGAGTTGCGCGTGTCCGATCTTTGGCGTTTGTCCGCAGTTGAGCTTGCCGCCCTTGTCCGCAAGCGTGAAGTGTCCGCCGTGCAGGCCGCGCAAAGCGCGCTGCAGCGGCTCGATGCCGTCAATCCCGCGATCAACGCGGTGGTGGATCATCGGCCTGAGGACGTGCTGGCGCAGGCGGCCGAGGTGGACGCGGCGATCGCGCGCGGAGAAGATCCCGGCCTGCTGGCCGGCGTGCCCGTGACCGTGAAGGTCAACGTGGATCAGGCGGGCTTTGCCACGACCAATGGCGTGCGGTTGCAGAAAGACCTGATTGCCGAACGGAACAGTCCCGTCGTCGACAACTTGCGGCGCGCGGGCGCGGTGATTGTGGGCCGCACGAATACGCCGGCGTTTTCGCTGCGCTGGTTTACCGGCAACGTGTTGCATGGCGACACGCGTAACCCGCGGAATCCGGCGCTGACGCCCGGCGGTTCGTCGGGCGGCGCCGCATGCGCCGTGGCGGCAGGCATTGGGCACCTGGCGCATGGCACCGACATCGCCGGGTCGATCCGTTATCCCGCCTATGCGTGCGGCGTGCATGGCCTGCGCCCGTCGCTGGGCCGGGTGGCGGCGTACAACGCTTCGCTGCCAGAGCGTTCGATCGGCGGGCAGATCACCGCCGTGTCGGGACCGCTGGGACGCACGATTGCCGATGTGCGGCTGGGGCTGGCCGCGCTGGCTGCGCCAGATCCGCGCGATCCGTGGTGGGTGCCGGCGCCGCTGACCGGCCCGGAGGCGCCGCGGCGTGCCGCGCTGTGTCTGAACCCGGAAGGCATGGACACGGATCCCGCCGTGGTGAAGGCGTTGCAGGAAGCGGCGCGGCGGCTGAGCGAGGCGGGATGGACGGTCGATACGCTGGAAGCGATACCGCCGATGCAGGAGGCCGCCGACCTGCAGATCCGCATGTGGATGGCCGACGGCTATGACGCCATGCTGGCGGTCGCGGAAAAAGAAGGCGACCCGGGCGCGTTGGTGGCGCTGGCTGG
>JAEYVD010000347.1 GCA_023432075.1 Pseudomonadota bacterium
GTGTTGCATTGTGGCGCGCGTACGTGGCGGGCATGTGACATGTCAGCCTCTGCGGGTTATGGGCGCGCAGTGCCATGAGCGGCCTTGGCGCACTAAGGCTGCGCCGGACATTCCTTCACGTTGCCCCACCCTTGATTGGGTTCGCAGAATTGCTTGCGCGCTGCCCATGCACATTCAGGACGCTCGAAGAACCCCAGTTCCGCGCACCGTTCCAGTTCGCCATCCAGCGCGGCGACCCACGCCATCGGGTCCGGCGCGGGGATCACGGTGATGCGCAGCGACGGCTGCGGGCCGGTGGGCGCGTGTTCGGCAGATGATGGGGAGGCCGCAGCGCGAGCCGGTTCGGCGGAAGCGGCCGCCGGGGCAGCACGATCCGCCGCTGCAGGAGCCGCGTCTGCACGATCTGGCGCTGAAGGAGCCGGCACGGCCTGATTGGACGCGGAAGAAGCAGCGTCCGTCTCAGGCCGGTCTGCCGCGGAAGAGGAGGCGTCCGGCGCCGGCCGATCCGACGCGGAATCGGTCGCCTTTTCCTCTTGGCGTCCCTCCAGCGCCGGCGCGGCGCGCTTGTTGGCCGCATCCGATTCAGGCGGCTGGGTCGGCTGCGGAGTCAGGGGCACGCGCACCGGACTAGCGGCCGTCGAGCCCGACGTTGCCGTGTTGGGCGAATTCCACGACACGACGAGCAGCACCAGTGCGCCATAAATGGCCAGCGTATAGATCACGGTCACCGCCGCACACCCCACGCTGCGGCGCGTGATGGGTTCGCCATCGTCGCGCCCGAAGAGGCTGCGCCACCCGACGAGCGCCGCGCCGGGCGCCGAGATCAGCCACCAGCCCAGGCGCCTGAACCAGCCCGGGTCCTGCCGCGGCAGCGACGCGTGCACCTGCGCGGCCAGCAGTTCGCGCAAGGCGCGGTTTTCTTCCTGCAGGCGCTGGGTCCGCGTGTCCGCCGGCCCCTGGCCGTCTGGATCCGGAGTGCCGTCGTGCTGCGTAGCGAGTGGATCAGGAGGCGTGGCGGTCATCGGGTGAAAAATATGGATACAAAGCTGCGGAGGCAATTATGAAGCAAGTCCGCAGGGGCCAACCGAGGAATAGGACGGAAAATGGGGCGCTTCGAGAAAATATGCGCGCGGGGGCAGATCGCCGGCGTCAGCCGCCCGTCGCTTCGCGTCGTCCCAATAGCTTGAGCGGATTGCCGCCTTGTATCGAATAGGCCTCGATCTCGCCGCGCACGACGCTGCCGGCTGCGATGACGCACCCCTGGCGCAGGATGGCGCCATCAAGCAGCACGCAGTTGGCGCCGATCCAGACGTCGTCCTCGATCACGATGCCGCCCTTGCTGGGCCGAAAGCCTTGTTCGCGAATGGGCAGGTCGCGGCGGCGGAACTCGTGGTTGGCTGGCGCAAAGGTGCAGTTGGCGGCCACGGCCACGCGCGCGCCCATGCGGATGCCGTTGCCGGTGTAGAGCACGCAGCCGGAATTGATGACGCATTCCGGCCCGATCTCGACATCGCCCGAGCCGCCCGCGGGCTTGATTTTCACGAAGGCGTCGATCACCGCCCGCGCTCCTACCGCGATGCGGGTGCCGCGGGTCGAATCCTCGATATCCGCAAGCTTGGACACGCGCGCGGTGGGATCGATGTGGATCATGCTGTCTGACCGTGGCGGGATCAGGCCACGCGGCGCAGGAAGCCGTCCGGCGCCGACGTGACGAGCAGGCGGTCTTCGACCGAGCGGTCGATCTCGAACTCGGGGTGCTGCTTGATCCATTCCCACACGGCCGTCTTGGGGTTGTTGCCCTTGCCCCAGTGGCGGCCCGGCCATTCGTAGTCGGCCGGCATGTCTTCCACGAAGGTGTCGAAGACGACGCAGTAGCTTCCCACGCTGACGAGATCCGCGTACGCGTTCAATTCAGCCAGCACGTGGTCATGGGTGTGGTTGGAATCCAGGCACACCATGATGTTCTTCTTGCCTTCGGCATGCGCGCGCACTTGCGCAATCGTTGCCGGGTCGATGCTGGAGCCTTCGATGAGATGAATGCGCTTGGCCAGCGGATGGGCTTCGATGGCCTTGCGGTTGTGCTCGCGGATCTCGATATCCACGCCGACCACCTCGCCGGCGCCCAGCAGTTGCAGCATGGATGCCGACAACATCAGCGAGCCGCCGTGGGCGATGCCCGTCTCGATGATAAGGTCCGGCTTCACGGCCCAGATCAGTTCCTGCATGGCCATGGCGTCCATCGGCAGCTGGATGAGCGGCCGGCCAGCCCACGAGAAGTTGTTCATGTACTTGCGCTCCAGCGCCATCTGGCGCCAGGCGATGGACAGCTCGCGGAACTCCTGGTCTTTGGCGAAGCCGGCGATACGGGCTTCCTTCTCCTGGCGGTATTCCGGATGCGCGTCAGGCGTGGTTTCAAGGTAGGACATTCAGATTCCTTTGTGCAGACGGTACTGCGCTAGAAAATTCGGGAAAAATTCGGAAAACGGACGCGGGGGCCGGTGGACAAGCGCTTGCGTGCGTCGCACGTCGATGTCGTCGAATGCCCACGCCGGCGCATCGGGCGCCACGGATACGGGGTAGCCCAGCACGTCCCGAACGCAGGCGGCGACCTCTCGGTTTTCCACGCCGGCGCCGTGCGCGACATTGAAGATGCCGGCCGCGTCGGACAGGGCGATGGCAAGGATCTGCGACACCGCGTCGTCGATGTGCAGATAGTCCTTGCGGGATTCCAGCGCGGTGCGCAGCGTGATGCGGCCGTCACGCGCGCCTTCCTCCAGCAATTGGTCGATGAAACTGTCCGGCGCGTCACGCAGGCCGACGATGTTGGACAGGCGCGCCACCTTGGCCGGCCGTCCCCCGTGCAGGCAAAGGGACTCGCCCATCAGCTTGGACAGGTTGTACAGATCGCTCGCGTCGTTCGGATTGACGCGCAGCGCAGCGTCTTCGCGCGTGCTGGCGGCGCCCGAATACACGCGCGTGCTGGACAGGTAGGTCAGGCTGTCGAAATCCCCGTGCGCGAGCAGGTTGCGCAAGAGGCAGACGTGGGCCTCCACGGTTTCCAGCGGCCGGGTGCGAAAGTCAGAGGTGAGGCCGATGGCGTAGATTACGTGCCCCAGCGGCCGGCTCAACAGGCCGGCATCCTGGCGCGGCGGTGCGTCGCAGGCGACGCCATCGGCGCGCAGGCGCGCGACCAGATGGCGTCCGACGAAGCCCGAGGCGCCCAGAACGGTGACCGGCCGGTGGTTCATGCGTGCGGACCGCTATCGATGGAGAGCGACGGGATCGCCGTGACCAGCTTGGCGTTCCAATCATGGCGGGCGTAGGCAAGCTGCTCCGACACCTCGGTCTTCAGGTTCCAGGGCAGGATGAGGATGTACTCGGGCCGGTCCTCGCGCAGCCGGGCTTCGGCGACGATGGGAATATGGCTGCCGGGCAGGTACTTGCCCTGCTTGGCGGGGTTCAGGTCCACCACGTACGGCAAGAGGTCGGGGCGCACGCCGGCAAAGTTCAGCAG
>JAEYVD010000360.1 GCA_023432075.1 Pseudomonadota bacterium
GCGTGCCGGCCTGGTAGACGCCGCCCAACGGCGCGATGTGCTTCATGACCTCGGCGCTGCCGCCGAAGGCGCCCACCGGCATGCCGCCGCCGATCACCTTGGCCAGCGTGGTGATGTCAGGCTTGACGCCGGTCAGGCCCTGCACGCCTTGCGGTCCGACGCGAAAGCCCGTCATGACTTCGTCGAAGATCAAGAGCGCGCCGTGTTGCGTGCAGACCTCGCGCAGGCCTTCCAGGAAGCCCGGCGCCGGCTTGATGAGGTTCATGTTGCCGGCGACCGGCTCCACGATGATGCAGGCGATGTCGGCGCCGTGCTGCGCGAAGGCTTCGCGCACGGCGTCCAGGTTGTTGTATTCCAGAGTCAGCGTGTGCGAGACGAACTCAGGCGGCACGCCGGCCGAGCTGGGATTGCCGAAGGTCAGCAGCCCCGATCCCGCCTTGACCAGCAGGCTGTCCGAATGGCCGTGATAGCAGCCTTCGAACTTCACGATCTTGGCGCGGCCGGTGGCGCCGCGCGCCAGACGGATGGCCGTCATGGTGGCTTCGGTGCCCGAGCTGACCAGGCGCACCTGTTCCAGCGACGGCAGGCGCGAGATCAGCACCTCGGCCAGTTCGATTTCCGCTTCGGTCGGGGCGCCGAACGACAGACCGTTGACGGCCGCGTCCTGCACCGCGCGCACCACTTCGGGGTGCGAGTGGCCCAGGATGGCCGGGCCCCAGGAGCCGACGTAATCGATGTACTGCTTGTCTTCCGCGTCCCACACGTACGGGCCCTGCGCACGCTTGATGAAGCGCGGCGTGCCGCCCACGGAGCGGAAAGCGCGCACCGGCGAGTTGACGCCGCCGGGGATGCTGCGGCAGGCGCGGTCGAAAAGCTGAGCGTTACTGGACATGGGTTTCAAGTCTTGCGGTTGAAGTTGGCGGAATAGGGCGCCGAGCAGGCCACGGCCGCGGCCCGGATGCTGGGCGCCTCGAACAGGCTTGTGATGACGGCGATGGCGTCGGCGCCAGCCTGGGCCACGAGCGGGGCATTGGCGGGGGTGATGCCGCCGATGGCCACCACCGCAGGGCGGGGCGCATCGCGCTCATCGGCCAGGCGGCGGGCCTCGGTCAGGACGGACAGCGGCGCGCGCACCGTATCGGGTTTCACCGTGGAGGTGAACATGGCCCCAAAGGCGATGTAGTCGGCGCCGGCGTCGAGCAATTCACGTGCCCGCGCCAGGTCGTCGTAGCTGGAACCGCCCAGGACCAGATCAGGGCCGGCTTCGCGGCGGATATGGGCCAGGCTTTCGTCGTCGCGGCCCACATGGGCGCCGTCGGGGCCGACGGCCACCGCCAGGCGCCAATCGTCATTTTTTAGAAACACCACGCCCAGTTCGCGGCACAGCGGCGCCAGGGCGCGGGCTTGCGCGGCGCGCACTGCGTCCGGCACGTTCTTGCGGCGCAACTGCAGCGAGCGCATGCCGCCCGCGGCCGCGTCGCGCAGGGCCTGCAGCAGGCGGTCGGTGTCGTCCCATTCAGGCGTCACGCCGTACAGGCCGGTGGGGAAGCGCAAGGATTTCATTGAGGCAGGATCCGGTTGGGAATGCGCCGGCCCATGCCCGGCAGGAAGCTGGCGGCCACGGCGGCGTCGGCGTGCACCAGCCCCTGGCGCACGGCTTCGGGCATTTCCAGGCCCTGGGCCAGCATGGCGGTGATGGCGGTGGCGGCCAGGCCGCCCGCGTCGCCGTTGCGGTCAGGCGGAGCCTGCCAGGGCCACGTGTGCGTTTGGCCGCCGGGTCCGAGCAGCACGTTGGCGAAGTGGCCGGGGCGCTGGGGGCTGCCAAGCACCAGGACCCACGCCGCGCCTGCCGCCACCAGGGCGTGCATGGGCGTGGGTGCGTCCCCGATATCGATGTCGCCGTCGGCGTGCCACTGCGCGAGGCGCAGGTGTTCAATGACCAGCAGGTCCGTCTGTGGCAGCACCAGTTCCAGCGTGGCGGCCAGGAGGTCGTCGGCTTCGTCCTCGTCGGCGGCGTTGGCGGGCACCTGCGCGCGCTGGCCCAGGTGCAGCACCAGCGGCACCTGGCTATAGTCGGCGGCGACCTGCGCCGCCACGCTGGCCGTTTCCGCGGTGTATAGTCCGCCCACCTTGATGGCCTGCACCGACATGTCTTCAAGCAGGCAACGCGCCTGGTCGTCCAGGAGGTCGGGCGAAACGGGGTGGATTTCTTCGATGCCGGCGGTGTCCTGCACGGTCAGCGCGGTGACGGCCGCCAGGCCATGACAGCCCAGACGGGCGCAGGTGACGGCGTCGGCGGGCAGACCGTCCGAGCCGGAGGGATCGAGCGGGCCGAAGACCAAAACGAGAGGGGGAGTTACGGAGGCCACGTGACAGCGCTTGATTGAGGGTGCCCCGGCTCATTTGGCATGAATCAGGGGAACCCCTATTGGGTTTCGGTAAGATTGTCCCCATTCTAATGGAAGCCCCTCACCTTTGCCCCGCCGCGGGGACGCCGGTGGGGAATTGATGTAAGAGAGAACTATGCGTACTTGGATGTGTCTGATTTGCGGCTGGGTCTATGACGAAGAGGCCGGCCTGCCCGACGAAGGCATTGCGCCCGGCACCCGCTGGGAAGACGTGCCGCCCAACTGGGTCTGTCCCGAATGCGGCGCCCGCAAAGAGGACTTTGAACTGATGGAAATCTGAAGCCATCACGCCGACATATTCCGCCAGGGCTCGTAAGATGGGGCATACCCCATCCCTAGTAACCGTCGCAGGGCTGCCAGGCATGATGTTTGCGTCTGCGCAGTCACTCCGAACGGTTTTCACAGACTACCCATGAAGGGGTTGCCATGACGGAAAAACATACCGAAAACGCTGCGACGCAGGCGGCCAACTTCGCCAACCAGTTCCTGATCGCCATGCCGGGCATGGTCGAAGGAAGCCTGGCGGGTTCCGTCATCTACGTGTGCGAACACACGGACCGCGGCGCGTTGGGGCTGGTCATCAACCGCCCCACCGACCTGACGCTGGGCACGTTATTCGAGCGCATCGACCTGACGCTCGAGATCGGACCGGTCAAGGACACGTTCGTTTTTTTTGGCGGTCCGGTCCAGACCGATCGCGGCTTCGTGCTGCACACGCCGGCCGGCGACTACAGTTCCAGCATCAAGCTGGGCGACATGGCGCTGACGACGTCGCGCGACGTGCTGCAGGCCGTGGCCGACGGCAACGGCCCCGCGCGCATGCTCGTGACGCTGGGTTACGCCGGTTGGGGCGCGGGCCAGCTGGAAAGCGAGATGGGGCAGAACGCGTGGCTGAGCGTGGGCGCGGACGCGCACATCATCTTCGACGTGCCGCCCGAGGAACGCTATCCCGCCGCGCTCAAGCTGCTGGGCATCGATCCCGTGATGCTGGCCGGCGACGCTGGACATGCCTGAAGAAACCCTGCTTGCCTTCGATTTCGGCGAAAAGAAGATCGGCATTGCCATCGGCAATACGTTGACGCGCCAGGCGCGTCCGCTTGAAATCATCTTCAGCGAAGTCCGCGACGCGCGCTTTGGCCGCATCGCGGCGCTCTTGCAGGAATGGCAGCCGCACCGCGTTGTCGTCGGACTGGCGCTGGACGCCGAGGGCGGCGAGCAACCCGCCACGGCGCGCTGCCGCCGCTTTGCCAACCAGTTGCACGGCCGCTTCGGCATCGCCGTCGAACTGGTCGATGAACGCGGCTCCAGCATGGAGGCCCAGCGCCTGCTCGGCACGCATGCCGCGGACGACGCAATGGCCGCGGCTGTTATCCTGCAACGCTACCTTGACGCCTTGCCCGCGGCCTGACGGCCGCGGCTTGTCTTGCCCATGCTCAATCCGCAACTCGATCGCCGCGGCGAACTCGCGCATCTGCTGACCACGGAAGGGTTGCCCCGACGTCACGTCGAGCGGCTGCTCGAGATGGCGCGCGGACACGCGGCCGCCGGCGATGCACCGCCATCCGCCGCGCCGGAAATGCCGGTGTTTCTTTGCCTGTCCGACACGGATGCCGCCGACCGCGAAGCCTACGCCGTGGCCGCGGCCAGCCTGTCCATGCTGCCGGTGCCGCTGGACGCGCGAGCCGGGCAGGCGCTGGCCGAAACCGTGGCGGGCCTTGCGCCGGGCGTGCTGGTTCTGCGTCATCCCCAAAGCGGCGCGGCGCATTGCGCAGCCGCCCATGCCGCGCCGGGCCTGCGCGTCCTGAATGCGGGCGACGGCCGGCATGCCGATCCCGTGCCGGCGCTGGCGCTGATGCAGGCCATTGGCGATGCCAAGCCCGACCTCACGAGTCTTGTCGTCACGCTGGTCGGCGACATCCACCATTCGCGCGTGGCGCGTTCGGTCATCCATCTACTGACGACGCTCGGCGTGCCCGAGGTACGTGCCGCCGCGCCGCGCACGCTGCTGCCCGACGGTCTTGCGCAACTGGGCGTGCGCGC
>JAEYVD010000448.1 GCA_023432075.1 Pseudomonadota bacterium
TGCCGCCGGCAGAGTGGAACAACGTCGTCTCGGTGAACCTGAACAGCGTGTTCTACATGACGCATCTGGCCACGCCGCACATGGTGCAGGCGCGGCAGGGGCGCGTCATCAACATGTCGTCGGTGGCGGGCAAGGCATATTGCGATATCGTGGCAGCGCATTATGCGGCCACCAAGGCCGGGCTGATCGGGCTGACGCGGCACTGGGCGGCGGAGCTTGGCGAACACCAGGTGACGGTGAACGCACTGGCGCCGGGCCGCATCAGCACGCCCTTGCTCAAAAGCGTGCCGCAGGAAATCAACGACGCGGTGGCAGCCGTGACCGCGCTGCGGCGCCTGGGCACGCCCGAGGAAGTGGCGGACGCGTGCCTGTTCTTCGCGTCCGATCAGGCCCGCTTCGTGACCGGGCAGGTGCTGGACGTGGCCGGCGGCTGGCTCATGACCTAGCAAAAGGCCCGTTCGAAGTGAACGGGCCTTTTGCCGGGATGCACACGGTCAGGCCTGTACGCCCAGCCGGTAGACCACGGTGTCCAGGCGGCTTACGCCCGCGGATTGGAACTTGGGTTCCTTGTCGAGGATGTCGCGGCGGTCGATGATGACCGCGGGCGAGACGCCCGAGAAGATCGCCTGCACTTCGGTGTCCACGACGGAAAACGGGGGACCTGGCATTTCTTCCTGGGGATAGTCCAGCGTGATGAGCAGGCCGCGGTAAGACGGCGAAAGCTGACCGTAGACATGCCGCACATAGTCGGCACGCATGGCATCCGGCAGCGCGACGAGCGCCGCGCGGTCATAGACGCCCACGCAATGCGACAGCACCTGGGCATCCAGCTTGAAGATGTCGCCGCAGACGATCTCGATGTTGCCGGCCACGTAATGGGTCCCGTACACCGAATCGTGCGTCACCGGCCGCAGTTCGTTCTCGGCAAAGAACTGCTCGACGGCAAGCTTGGACAATTCCGCGCCCAGCACCTGATGACCTTGGGCGGCCAGCCAAACCATGTCCAGCGACTTGCCGCAAAGCGGCACGAGCACCTTGCCGCCCTTGGGCACGTCCAGCGACGGCCAATATTTTTGCAATAACGGTGTGACCCGCGTCTGATGAAAATGCGTGCGCCCTTCGCGCCACCGTTCCAGCCAGAATTCCGCGTCCATGACTTGTCTGCTCCTCCAAAGGATCCGTGACGCACACTTTGCGCGCAATACGATCGGAGGATTGTATTCCTGGCCTGGAACAAGCGCTTTTCCCCACACGCCGTTGTTTTCGGTATCTTATGTCCCCTTGCGTTCACATCCCCAAGCACCATGCAACGCCGCCCCCTGATTCTGACCTTGGCCGGCCTGATCGCCGCCCCCCTGCGCGCCCTGGCGTCGCCCGGGCGCGCCCCCCACATCCGCAGCGGATTCGCGGCGCCGGCTGACACTTTGCCCTACACCGCGCAGCACGCCGCGCTGATGCGCCTGTTGCGAGTGCAGTGGATGCCGGTGGAATCCGGCGCGCCCGCCCTAGATTTCGAGCAGCCCCTTCTGGGCGGCGAGGATACGTTGGCGATCGTGCGACGCACGCTCGATACCGGCGACGAAGCCCTGGCGGTGCGCCGGATGGCCGAAGTCTGCCGGCTGGCGCCGCGCTATGTGCGCTCGATCGGCAAGCTGTCGCCAGGCCGTTATGACGTACCGGCAGAAATGCGCCAGGCCTTCGACTTTCCGGAAAGCGGGGTGGATGCGGACGGCACATTCGCGCTGCGCGAGGCGCACTTGACACTGCTGCGCGCCGCCGACTGGCGCGAGGCCGAAGGGCCGGCTTTGCAGGCCGTGCTGCGCGAAGGGGATCGCTTCTGGCCCACGCCCTACATCGATGGCAAGCGGCCGTACGGCAGCGCGAGCTTCTATCAGATCGACATGGCGCGGTTGCTCAAAGAGCCCTATCCGCTGGATGCCAAGGGCTATGCGATCACCGAGCCCGCCAAAGACGCCCGCCTTGCGCAGCTGCATGCCGAAACGCTGGCGGCGCTACAGGTGTTCCTGCGCCATTCCACCGCCGCCAAATCGAAGCGGCAGCGTTAGGAAGTCGCTTGCCTACGCGCGGTGCATGAAGCTGCGGATGTCGTCCAGGATCGGCACCGCGGCCAGCAGCATCAGCAACAGCGCCAGCGGCCAGGTCGATCCAAAGCCGAAGTTGAAGAACGAATACGCGCCGGTCACGCCGCCCACGAAGAACAGGGTCACCATCAGGCTCAGGACGATGAGTTTGCCGCGGTCGGCCAGCACCCGCGGCATCGCCTGCGGATCGCCTTTGGCGACGTTCCAGTAGAACAGCTTGCCCAGCTCGATGCCGATGTCAGTCACCATGCCCGTGACATGCGTGGTGCGGATCTCGGACCGGGACACCTTGGTGATCATCGCGTTCTGCAAGCCCATGATGTAGCACAGCAGCATCACCGTGCCGGGCACGTAGAACCAGCGCAGCGTCTCGAGATTGGCGCCCAGCAGGCCGAAGACGAGCAACAGCACGGCCTCCAGCAGCAGCGGCAATGCATATTCGCTGGCCAGGCGGGACCGGCGTCCGAAGTTGATCAGGAAGGCCGAGCTGGCCGCACCGGCCATGAACGACATCAGTGCCGCCAGCCCTTGCAACACCACGATCACCCCGCCGAGCGCCATATGGTCGGCCATCATGGACACGATGCCGGACATGTGGGAGGTGTATTGCTGGACCGCCAGGAAACCGCCCGCGTTGACCGCGCCGGCGGTAAAGGTCAGCAGATAGGCGAGATGACGGTTGGCTTGCGGGCTTCGGCTGACGGCGGGCAGCCGGCGCAGCTACGGGGTGGTCACGCCAGT
>JAEYVD010000508.1 GCA_023432075.1 Pseudomonadota bacterium
TGGCTGGCGCCGCCGCTGTTGTTCAGCACCACGCCGGACGGTCCCACGTTGAACTGCGTGTAGCGGTTGTTGGACACGCCGCCCGCCGACGGCGGCGCGATGTTGACGACCGGCACGCCGTTGGTGATGCCCACGATCGGCTTTTGTCCGGGCACGCTCTTGTCGACGGAAATCGGCAATGTCTGCGCCAGCACGGGCGTCCAGACCTGCGTGAAGACGATCGACCAGACAATCAACGAACGAAGCTTGGACATCATGCGCACCTGACGGGGAACAGCAGATTTAGAACTCGACCATCACAGCCATCGCGAAGACGGTGGATGCGGTTTTGAGCGATTGGGGTTTTTTGAGCGGCCAGCCGGCAGAGAGGTCGTAGCTGGCGCTGACGTATGGAATGGACAGACGGCCACGCAGGCCTGCGACCGCGCCCACGAGCGTTCGGCCAGACAGGTACGCGGCGGACGGGCCGCCCACGCGGCCGACGTCAAGGCCGGTGTAGAGCTGCTGGCCGGGAAGGCCGGTCAGGTTGTCCAGGTTGAGCGACAGATCGTTGCGCAGCGTCCAGCCGTCTTCGGCGGCGAGCGTCATCTGGCCATCGAAGCCGCGCACGGCGTAGCGGTTGCCGATCGTGAAATAGTCAGCCGGCACGATGGCCGTCTTGGCGTGCTGGATCTGCCAGTTGGCCTGATACGCGAGGGATTGCCCGGCAATCTGGAACGGCAGATACGCGCCCGCGTTGGCAGTAAGAATCGTGCTGCGCCCGTTCCAGTCCGGGTCGCCGTAAACGTAGCCGGGCTCATCGGAGAACTGGGGCAGCGTGCCGCGCACGCCCCCGCCGATGTCCAGCACGGCCTGGCCGACGTAATGGCGATGCCCGTAGCCGATCTCGTAGCCAGTGACGTCGCGGCGCTGGACGTCGATGGCCACGTCATTCAGGGTGCTGTCGGTGCGCTTGCGCAGCACGGTGAGCGACAGGTTGCCCTTGTAGGCGGTGCCCCGGTACGGCACGACCGATACGCCCGCCTGGATCTGCTTGGTGGTGCCGCCGTAGACGATGGGTTCTTCGAAGCCGGCGACCGTCTGGCGGTACGTGGATTTGCTGGCGCCTGCAAATGCGGTCCAGTAGCCGAAAGGCACGCTGTAGTTGATGGACGCGGCGCGCGTGTGGGAGTCGGCGTCACGCCAGTGCGCATTGCTGTTCCACGAGACCGACAACTGGTCGTAAAGGAACAGAGGGGAATCCAGGGTCAGGCCGGCATTGATCTGATACTTGCCCACCGTATCCATGCCGCCGTTGTCGCCGCCCAGATAGCCATGCCAGCGCTTGCCGGTGCCGGGCTTGATGATAATGTCCGAATCGCCCAGTTCGGGGCCCGGCGCAATGTCGATGGCCGCGTCGGCCTGGCTGCCAAGACGGCGGATGTTCTCAAGCGCCTGGTCCAGATCACGCTGATTCAGTTCGCCGCCGGGGCCGGTCGGCAACGCCGTGCGCCACCAACCGATGCCATCCTGGCTTTGAACGGCGGAAATGCGGCCTGGCAGATAACGCAGCGTCAGCGACCCGTCCGCAAGCGACTGCTCGGGCACGACGACGCGCGCGGTGACCAGACCGTCGTCGATCAGCAAGCCGATCAGGTGTTCTTGCAGCGCGCGCAGCCCGCGGCCGCCCACGCATTCGCCCAGCACGATGGCGGTGGCGCGTGCCAGGAGCTCCGGTGGTTCGGCGCCTTCCCAGATCACTTCCCGCAGAACGAAGCAGGGCGTTTCAGCGGGCAGCGCCAGCCCGCGCGACGAATCCGCGGACGGCGTTGACAGCACGTCGGGCCGCTCTGCCGCCCGCGCGCGTTGGGCGTCGATTTCCTGCTCTTGCCGGCGCTGGATTTCTGTGGCGCGCTGCGCGGCCTCGGGGGCCGGCTGCGCCCAGGCCGGACTGGTGCCTGCTCCGGCGCCAAGCGCCGCCCAAATCAACCATGCTCCTCGAAAGTGATGCGATCCGCTCATACGCCTGGACGCTTACGGCCAGCCGCCGTGCGTCGTCTCCTTGTGATCCGTTGGGGGGCAATTTTGCCGCTCAATACCGTTTATTACAATATATATCTATTGTTTCTTTATTAGATTCTTCTGCTTTGGCCTGTTTTGTTGTCCATAGGGCTCAGATTGCCGTCTTTTATTGATATTTCTTAAGGACGGAACTCGGAGCCGTAACAAATCGACTTCGAACAGGCGCTGCCGCATTTACATCAGCCGCTGTTGTAAAACGGGCGCCTTGCCGCACAAATCAGAGAAATCTGAAATAACGGGCCGGGTTATCCCGAATGCCGGCATAACTACAAATCGTCAATAATTCGCCAACGTTTTGTTGTCGATCCGTCCCCTTGCCTGCCTCACCCATGCCTGTATCCGTTCGGGACGCCATCGTTTCGTCTTCCCACCTCGCGTCGTCCGCCCCTGAGCTGTCCGAGGTCGAATTCGGCCTGATCATTGCGTCGCATGCGTTCAACCGCTGGATGGTGCGTTGCATGGCCTGTGCGGGGCTGCCCGAACTGACGTCGCTGGACATCCTGGTGCTTAACCACGTGTTCCATCGGGGCCGGGGCAAGAAACTGGCGGACATCTGCTTCACGCTCAATGTCGAAGACACCCACCTGGTGAACTACTCGCTCAAGAAGCTGGAGCGCCTGGGTGTCGTGCAAAGCGCCAAGACCGGCAAGGAAGTCATCTACACCACCACCGACGCTGGCGCGGCCGCCATCCAGCGCTACGCCGAGGTGCGCGAGCAGTGCCTCGTCAAGCCGTTCATCGACTCGCCCGCCGCCGACAACGCCAGTCATCAACTGGCCAATACCTTGCGTGCCCTTTCGGGCCTGTACGACCAGGCCGCCCGCGCCGCCACCTCGCTGTGAGAATCCACGTTGTCTAGCATTCCTGTTTCCGCCCCCGCCCCGCTGCTGTCCGTGCGCGGCGTTTCGGTCGATTTCAATACCGACACCGGTGGGTTTCGCGCCGTCGACAACCTGGACTTCGACGTGCGGCCCGGCCGCACGCTGGCGATCGTGGGCGAATCCGGTTCAGGCAAGTCCGTCACGTCGATGGCGATCATGCGCCTGACCGACTACAGCGGCGGCCGCATTTCGACCGGACAGATCCTGTTCCGCGGCAGCGACGATCGCGAGGTCGACCTGACCCAAGCCAGCGACGAACAGATGCGCGCGATCCGCGGCAACGACATCGCGATGATCTTCCAGGAGCCGATGACGTCGCTCAATCCCGTGTTCACCATCGGCGACCAGATCGTCGAGGCGATCATGCTGCACCAGCAGCTGTCGCGTTCGGCGGCGCGCCAGTCGGCGCGCAAGCTGCTGGAAAAGGTGCGCCTGCCCGATGCCGAACAGCTGCTGGACCGCTATCCGCACCAGTTGTCGGGCGGCATGCGCCAGCGCGTGATGATCGCGATGGCGCTGTCGTGCCAGCCGCGCCTGTTGATCGCCGACGAGCCGACGACGGCGCTGGACGTCACGATTCAGGCGCAGATCCTGAACACCATCCGCGAACTGCAGCGCGACCTGGGCACCGCGGTGATCTTCATTACCCACGACATGGGCGTGGTGGCCGAGATGGCTGATGACGTGGTCGTCATGCTGCGCGGCAAGAAGGTCGAGCAAGGCACGGTCGACGAGATCTTCAACGCGCCCAAACATCCTTACACGCGCGCGCTGTTGGCCGCCGTGCCGCGCCTGGGCAGCCTGACGGGCCGCGACCTGCCGCTGCGCACGCCGCAGACCGTATTGGAAGGCGACACGCTGCGCGAGGTGGGCGAGACCCGCGAACAGGACACCGCGAGCTACGACCAACCCGTGCTGCGCGTGGACAAGCTGACCACGCGCTTTGACGTGGGCCACAACCTGTTCGGCCGCGTCACGCACCGGGTGCATGCGGTTGAGCAGGTCAGCTTCGACGTCTACCCCGGCGAGACGCTGGCGCTGGTGGGCGAATCGGGCAGCGGCAAGTCCACCATCGGCAAGACGTTGCAGCAGCTCGTGGCGCCCACGTCCGGCGCGGTGCGCTACAACGGGCAGGACATTTTCTCGATGGACAGCGCGGGACGCCAGCGCCTGCGCCAGGAGATCCAATACATCTTCCAGGATCCGTACGCGTCGCTGGATCCGCGCAAGACCGTGGCGTTCAGCATCGCCGAACCGATCCGCACGCATGGCCTGCTGAGCGGCGAAGACGCCATCGCGCGTCGCGTGGGCGAGCTGCTCGAACAGGTGGGCTTGAAGCCCGAGCACGCCACGCGCTATCCGCACGAGTTCTCGGGCGGCCAGCGCCAGCGGGTGTGCATCGCGCGCGCGCTGGCCAGCAATCCCAAACTGATCATCGCGGACGAATCCGTGTCGGCGCTGGACGTGTCGATTCAGGAGCAGATCCTGAACCTGCTGATGGATCTGCAAAAGGATCGCGGACTGTCGTACCTGTTCATTACGCACGACATGGCGGTGGTGGAAAAGGTGAGCCACCGCGTCGCGGTGCTGTACCTGGGCCAGATCGTCGAACTGGGCACGCGCCGCCAGATCTTCGAATCGCCGCAGCACGCCTACACGCGCAAGCTGCTTGCGGCGGTGCCGGTGGCCGAGCCCGGCCGCCACATCGACACTTCCCTGATCGAGGGCGAGATCCTCAGCCCGGTGCGCCGCGTGGGCGATGAGCCCGCGATCGTTCCTCTCTTTGAGTTCGCGCCCGGCCATCAGGTCGCCCGCGCCGCCTGAAACCCCTTTTATCCGTCGGTCCGACCCGATTTCCCGTCCCTGGAGGCGACCATGCACTTCCTTCGCACCACCCTCTCCGCCACCGCGCTGACGCTGGCCCTTGCCGCCGCGCTGCCCGTGTCGACGGCGCACGCCGCCGGCACGCTCAATGTGGC
>JAEYVD010000532.1 GCA_023432075.1 Pseudomonadota bacterium
TTGGTCAAGTCATTGACATACAGGGCGTCCACACTGGCTGGACTCTCTAGGAGCTTCGCGCAATGCTGGAATTAGCACGCATCAACCCGAGCCGCAGTACCGCAGAACCCTGGACGGGCGCCGCCCCGAAGGTCCTGGCGGTCGGCCTGGCGCGTACCGCCGAAGAAATAGAGCAGATTCAACGCCTGCGCTATGACGTCTTCACGGAAGACATGGGCGCCGTCTTTCCGGATGCGCAGGACGGTATCGAACAAGACCGCTTCGACCCCTTCTGCGAACACCTGATGGTGCGTGAGCTCGACACCGGCCGGGTCGTCGGCACCTATCGGATCCTGACCCCCGAAAAAGCGCTCGAAGCCGGCGGCTATTACTCGCAGTCGGAGTTCGACCTCTCGGGTCTGGGCGCCATCCGCGACGAAGTCGTCGAGGTCGGCCGCTCGTGCACCCACGCCGACTACCGCGGCGGTGCGGTCATCATGCTGTTGTGGTCCGGCCTGGCCGAGTACCTGCGCCGCGGCGGTTACGAGTACGTGCTGGGTTGCGCCAGCGTCAGCCTGCGCGACGACGGCGTCACCGCAGCCGAAGTCTGGCGCACGGTCGCCAAGCAAATGCCCCAGGGTAATGAGCCGCGCGTCACGCCGCTGCACCGCTACCCGGTCGAAAAGCTCAACAGCACGCTGCCGGCCCGCGTGCCGCCGCTGATCAAGGGGTACCTGAAGCTGGGCGCCAAGGTCTGCGGCGAACCCGCCTGGGATCCGGATTTCAACGCCGCCGATTTTCCGGTGCTGCTGAAGATGGAGCGCATGGACGAGCGCTACCGTCGCCACTTCGGCCTGGATCAGCCGGCCGTCATCACGACTCAGCGTTAGACGTCACCCGCCATGCGCCGCCTGTTCCGCCGAATGACAATCAGACTGATACGGCGGGCCACCCGGCCGCTGCGCATGGAACTCAGGCGGCTCGATCGCGAAACCGATCTGTCGCCATTTTGAGGCGCCGGGGCGGCCAGGCCGCCCCGCGCGGCCGCTTCAGAACTCCAGCAGTTCGAACGAAAACCTGACCTTGTTCCACTCGGCTTCTTCCGCGCGCAGCGTGAAGTCGCTGAGCGGATGTTCGGCCAGCCATTCCCGGTTGACGCGCACCACGATGGAGTTGTCGCGGACCGAGGCGGTCAGCGGCAGGGGCTCTATCTCGCCGCGGCGGCGGAACAGCAGCACGGCCAGACGCAGGGCCAGAATGGCTTTCCACTGCGGGCGCGACCGCACCAGGGGTTCCAACTTGACGAGCTTGCCCTGGTGACCCAGCGCCAGCAGGGCCAGCAGTTGCTGGTCCGCGCGCGAGAAGCCGGGCATGTCCGCGTTTTCGAGCACGTAGGCGGTGTGCTTGTGATACGCGTTGTGCGCGATCGACAGGCCCACTTCGTGCAGGTCTGCCGCCCAGCCGAGCGCGGGCCGCAGTTCGGCGCGTTCCTGGCCTTCCGGGAACATCGCATCGAACAGGGTGAGGGCGGCGTGGCGCACGCGGCGCGCCTGGTTCACATCGACGTGATAGCGCTTCATGAACTGGCGCACCGATTCATCGCGCTTGTCGTGCTCGTCGTCGCGGCCCAGCAGGTCGTACAGCACGCCCAGCCGCAGCGCGCCGTCGCCGGTGTGCATGACGTCGATGCCCAGTTCGTCGAACAACGCGCTCATGATGGCCAGGCCGCCCGGGAGCACGTCGGCGCGCTCGATCTTGATGCCGGGCAGCTCGGACGGAATGACGCGGCCCGAGCGCACGAGGCGGTCTTTCAGCTTGTTCAGCCCAACGCGCGTGATGCCGCGGTTGGAATAGCCGCCTTCGGTCAGGATGGCAAAGAGCGCCTTGGCGGTGCCGGAAGAGCCATACACTTCTTTCCAGCCCGTCTTGCGATACTGCTTGGCGATGACTTCGATTTCGCGGCGGGCGGCCAGTTCGGCCTGTTTCATCTGGTGGGCGTCCACCACGCCGTCCGAGAAGAACTGGCGGCTGTAACTGACGCACCCCATGTAGAGCGAGGACATCAGACCGGGCTCGAGCCCCTTGCCGATGATGACTTCAGTGGAACCGCCGCCGATGTCGATGATCAGGCGCTTGTTGGGGGAGGGGGGCAGGGTGTTGACCACGCCCGTGAAGATCAGGCGGGCCTCTTCGCGGCCGGCGATGACTTCAATCGGAAAACCCAGCGCGGCTTCGGCCCGGGGCAGGAAGTCCCGCGTGTTGCGGGCGACGCGAAAAGTGTTGGTGGCAACCGCGCGCACCCGGTTGGGGTGAAAGCTGCGTAGCCGTTCGCCAAAGCGTTCCAGCACGGCGATGGCGCGGTCAATGGCGTCGTCGCTAAGCCGTTTATCGGCATCCAGGCCGGCGGCCAGCCGGACGGTTTCCTTGAGGCGGTCGATCTGGTAAATCTGGGGCGTACCGTCCTGCTGAACGATGCGTCCGATGGAGAGGCGAAAGCTGTTGGACCCGAGGTCCACCGCGGCCAGAAGTTGATCCATGCGGCTCGTGATATTGGCTGTGAGGTGGACCGATTATAGAGACCCCATGTGACAACGCCTTCGGCTTCGGGTTTTTGCTTATGGAACAGGCGCTTGCAAGCGTCAGGCCGATGCGCCATACGTCCCGTATTTGACGTACCCTTAGTGAATGGGCGCTGTCATAGAACCGTCACTCTTTTGCAGTAAAACTTCACGCTCTCTTTTCGTATGGAATCCGGTATGCCCACACGTCCGCCAGGCGAGCCTC
>JAEYVD010000580.1 GCA_023432075.1 Pseudomonadota bacterium
CCTGCCCGAACCATCCCCCGGCCGCTCCAGGCCATTTCCACCCGGTCGCGCCCCTGTTCCTTGGCCCGATACAACGCCACGTCTGCCCGCGCCAGAATCACGTCGGCGCTATCGCCGGGCTGATAGGACGCCAGCCCCCCGCTCGTGGTCATCTGTACTTCCAACCCCTGCAGGTAAAGCGGCATGTCGCGCAAGGCGTCGCAGACGCGCTGCGCGTGCACCAGCGCGCTGGCGGGATCACAGTCGTACATCAGCAGCACGAATTCCTCGCCGCCCATCCGTCCGAAGCGGTCGCTCGACCGGACCGCGTTCTGCACCACGCGCGCGAAGTGCCGCAGCGCGGTGTCGCCTCCCGCATGCCCATAGCGGTCGTTGATGGATTTGAAGTGGTCGATGTCCAGCACCAGCACCGCCAGCTTCCCGCCGGTGCGCTCGCAGCGCTGTAGCTCGTGTTCCAGCTCGTCCATGATGCTGCGCCGCGAGTAGGCCTGCGTCAGGCTATCGAATGTCAGCGCGGCCTGCATCTTTTCCGCCTGGCTGGACTGGATCATGAAAAGCAGCGCCAGAAAGATCCCCGGCACCGTGACGGAGCCGCAGACAATGAAGAACAGGCCCCATGCCGACGGCTGCAACAGCGACACCGGCGCCTCCACGCCCGCGCCGTAGACATACACGCGCAGCGCGTGCAATCCCACCAGCCCGAAGAAGGCCAGCAGCAGGTAGGGCACGACACCTTTGGTCTGGATGCGCCGGCGCTGCCGGAAGATGACCCAGCCCGTAGCCGCCATCAGCACGCAGGTGTAGCCCGAATACAGCATCATCCGCGACAGCAGGCTGTCGTTGCGATACAGCAGCAGCGCAAAGCCGAACGTGCAGACCGAGCACAACACAGTGGTGCGCAGAATATGCGGATGCATGCCGAAGAACTGGCGCACGCCGATGTACACCAGCGCGGCGGACAAGGCCCAGGCCGCGTTGGACACCATCACATAGGCCGCGGGCGGCATCATTTCGGCGGTCGCGTAGGCCAGCATCGACAGCACGGCCAGCGCATTGGCCGCCATGAACGCGGGCACGCCTTCAACGCCGCGGCCATGAAACGGCAGCAGCAGCGGCAACGCCAGCGCCGTGGCGAGGCCCCACATCAGGAAAAACAGGCTAGTCGTCATGGTTTGTTCCGGCTCAGGCCTTCTGGGCCTGCCCCGCCGTTGGGAATTGCAGTTGCACTGGGTTCGCACTAGATAACGCGTTACACGTCAGCATTTTTGATGCTTTTTGTTACTAGAACGGAAAAAGACACGCTGCGCGTTTGCCCTGCTTGGGCAACGCGCGCCTGTTCGTCCAGAACCTCTACTGCCGCGCCAAGACGATCGCACGGCCTGCGACGAAAGAATACGCCAACCCGCCTGCGCCGTGACGCTCCCTTTGCAGTAATTGACAGTTAACTTGCGCAAATATCCGTAAAGTTCCATCCGTCGACGGCGCAGCCATAAGCGCCGCGATCACGCCCCACGGGCGTGGCGCGTACTAGCCATGCACTCCGATACGCGAGTGCGAAGGTCCCCGCAGCGGGCGCCGCGCAACTTCCATTCAAACGTCCGTTCCCGCCCGCAGGCGAATTGATCGCCTGCGCTGTCCTGCCCGGTCCTTGCGCCTGGCCGGCCTGGCGGAGCCATGGACGCCCCGAATTGCAACTGCGGATGTCATACAGATGCCAATCGAACGACCCAGGCGGCCTCACGCCGTCGGACCCAGAATGAATGTGATGGTGGCGGGCGCGCTGCTGGCGCCCGTGCTGGCGCTTGCCGGCCCGCCGGACAGCTACGACGCGCTCATCGAGCGCGCCCGCGCCGGCGACTACGAACCGGCGCTGGCGATGCTTCGCGCGCAAGGAAGCGCCGGGCGAGTGCAAGCGGTCCATGACCGGATCGTCATCGCGGGCTGGGCGGGCAAGCCCGCCGAAGCCATCGCCGCCTACGAATCCCTGCCCGCGGGCGCGACGCTGCCCGCCACCGTCCAGCTTGCCGTGGCCCGGGCCTATCGCGACCTGCAGCGCTGGCCGCAGGCGCTATCGGGCTACCGCGCGGGCATCCGCCACCATCCCGGCGAGCCCGCGTTCGCGGCTGGTGAAATCATGACGCTTGCCGACGCCGGGGACTTTCCCGCCGCGATCGCCGCGGGCGAAAAGCGCATTGCCCGCCAGCCGCGCGACGCCGACGCGCGGCTGGCGCTCAGCTACGTCTACGCGCGCCAGTCCCTGCCGTTTGAGGCATTGCATCAGGCCGATCAGGCGCTGGCGCTGGCGCCTGCCACCCCCTACGTGGTGCGCGAGTACATCCGGGCGCTGCAAGGCGCCCGCATGGCCGATGTGGCGAGGGACTGGGCCCGGCGCTATCAAACATTGTTTACCGCCGCCGAATTGCGCGGCTTGCAGGCCGACGCCTTGGCGCAACTGGCGCGCCTGTCCGCGATGCCCGCGCGCGGCGAGGCCGAACGGTTCGCCCTCGCGGACCGGGCGCTGGCGGGCTACGCCGCGGCAATTGCCGATTGGCGCGCGGTCGGCGACGAGGCGGGCGCCGACGTGCTGCGTGCGCGCATCGACCGGCTGCACGCCCTGCACGCCCGGGTGCAGATGGAGGCGCTGACGCAGGAATACGAAGCGTTGCTGGACGAGGGCGTGGACGTGCCGCGATACGCACTCTCCGATGTGGCCTCCGCCTATCTGTACCTGCGCCAGCCCGAACGCGCCCGGGACCTGTACCGGCAAGTCGCCGCCAGCGACGCCGCGCCCGGCGACGATCCCGGCCAACGCCTGGCCACCCAAACGGGCCTTTACTACGCCCTGGCCGAAGGCGAGCAGTTCGACGAGACGCCCCCCATCACCGACGCGGTGCAGTCGGGCTACGCCCCGTGGCTCTACTACAAGGGCCAGGCCACCCGCATGCCCAACGACCTGAACCTGGAAAGCCGCCAGACCCTGGCCGCCGCGCGCCTTCAGGCCGACGACACCCCCGAGGCCAACCAGCGGCTGACCGAGATGGTGCGGCAGGCGCCCAACAATTCCGGCCTGCGCAGCGACCTGGCCACCGTCCATCGCGCCCGCTCCCTGCCCCGCGCGTCGGAGATTGAATTGAAGCTGGCCGAGACGCTGGCGCCGCGCAACATTGCGGTGGAGAACGGCCAGGGCTTTACCGCGATGGATCTGCAGGAATGGCGGCAGGCCGAGGCCTTGTCCGCCGACACGATCACGCGCGCGCCGGAAAACCTGACCAGCCGGCGCCTCGCCCGGGAATGGGCGGTGCATCGCAAAGCCGAACTGCGGATCAGCGGGTATCGCGGGCTGGCCTCGGACAGCCCGGTCACCGGCAACGGCGATTTCGGCATCGACTCCGTGCTGTACTCCCCGCCCTTGGGCTACGACTGGCGCGTCTTTGGCGGCGGCGGTTACGCCGCCGGCGATTTCGAGGAAGGCCGCGGCAACTACCGCTGGCTGCGCACCGGCGTTCAATGGCGTGTGCGTGACCTGACGGTGGAGGGCGAAGTCTCCACCAACGACTACGGGCACGGCGTGAAGCCCGGCGTGCGGCTGTCGGCCGCCTACGATCTGAACGACCATTGGCAGGTCGGCGGCTCGGGCGCCATCTTGTCGCGCGACACGCCGCTGCGCGCGCTGACGAACGATATCTCGTCCAACGGCCTGTCCCTTTACGTGCGCTGGCGCGCCGACGAGCGGCGCGAGTGGACCCTGTCGGCCGCCCCGTCGCATTTCAGCGACGGCAACAGCAGGTGGGAATTCGGCCTGGCTGGCCGAGAGCGCGTCTACACCGCGCCGCACCTGAAAGCCGACCTGGAGCTTGGCCTGTCGACGCAGCGCAATACCCGCGACAACGCGCCCTACTTCAATCCCAGCGCCGACTTCATGGCCCTGCCGGCCGTGCGGGTGACCCACACCCTGCACCGCCGCTACGAAACCGCGTGGGAGCAGATCGGCACGCTGGGCGCCGGCGCCTACAGCCAGCAAGGCTACGGCACGGGCGGTGTCCTGGCGCTGGGTTACGGCCAGCGTTACCGCGCCAACGACGTCCTGGACATGGGCTTCATGGTGACCGGCACCAGCCGCCCCTATGACGGCGAGCGCGAGCGCGAACTGCGCGTCGTGTTCGACCTTGCCTACCGCTTCTGACCTGGCCTTTTCGGAAACGACATGATGCTCAAACTTCCTGTCCGGCTGATCCTGGCCGGCTTGCTGCTCCTTTTGATGTTGATCCTGACGGCGTGCGCCAAGGACATTCCCGTCTACACGCCGCCCGCCGACCGCCCCGTCGCGGCCGTCGACCGGCCCTGGGTCAATGGACAATTCCTGGCCCTGGCCTACCACGACGTCGAAGACGACGATCCCGATCAGGCGTTTCTCAGCGTCCGCACGGACCGGCTGGCCGAGCAATTGGCCTGGCTGCGCGCCAACGGCTACCAGGCCGTATCGGTGGACCAGATCCTGGCGGCCCGCCAGGGGGGAAAACCGTTGCCCGACCGTGCCGTGCTGCTGTCGTTCGACGACGGTTACCGCAGCTTCCATACCCGCGTGCTGCCCATCCTGAAAGCCTATGGCTGGCCAGCGCTGCTGGCGCCCGTGGGCACGTGGATGGACACGCCGTCCAATCGTCCGGTGGATTTTGGCGGCAGTCCCGAGGCGCGCAAGCGCTTTCTGAACTGGGATGAGATCCGCGAGATCTCGCGGTCGGGACTGGTGGAAATAGCGGCGCATACCGACGCCTCGCACTACGGCGCGCTTGCCAATCCGCAAGGCAACACGGAACCGGCTGCCGCCATCCGGGCCTACGATGCGCGCACCGGCCAGTACGAAACCGAAGCGCAGTTCAACGCCCGCATGGGCCGCGACGTGGCCGCCATCACCGACAAGATCCGCGCCGCTACCGGCAAGAAGCCCCGCGTCTGGGTATGGCCCTACGGCGCGGAAGGCGGGTCGACGCTGCGCATTGCGGCCGAGAACGGCTACGAGATGGCGCTAACGCTGGAAGACGGACCTGGCCGGCTTGCCCGCCTGATGTCCACCCCCCGCATGCTGCTGGCAAGCGATCCGGCGCTCAAGTCCTTTGCCAACAGCGTCGCGGGCATGGAGGCCGACCCCTTCATGCGCGTGGCGCACATCGACCTGGATTACGTCTACGACCCGGCCCCCGAGCAGACCGATCGCAACCTGGGCGTGCTGGTGCAGCGCATTCTGGACATGCAGATCAACACGGTGTTCCTGCAGGCCTATTCCGATCCGCAAGGCGATGGGCTGGTGAAGTCGCTGTACTTTCCCAACCGGTGGCTGCCGATGCGCGCCGACCTCTTCAACCGCGCGGCGTGGCAGCTGCACAACCGCGCCAACGTGATGGTCTACGCGTGGATGCCCGTGCTGGCCTTCGACATGGACCCGTCGCTGCCCCGCGTTGCGCGCTGGGATCCGGACACCGGACAGGCGGCGCCCGACGCCGGCCAGTACCGGCGCCTGTCGCCGTTCGACGCCACCGTCCGTGCGCGCATCGGCGACGTTTATGAAGACCTGGCGCGCTACGCGATCTTCGACGGGCTGCTGTTCCACGATGACGCCTTGCTGTCCGACTTCGAAGACGCCAGCCCGGGCGCGCTGGCCGCGTATCGCGCGGCCGGACTGCCGGACCGCATCGCCGACCTGCGCGCGGATCCGGACACGATGCAGCGCTGGACCCGCTACAAGAGCCGTTATCTGGTGGACTTCACCGCGGCGCTCGCCGAAAAAGTGCGTGCCGTGCGCGGGCCCCAGATCAAGACCGCACGCAACCTCTACGCGCAGCCCATCCTGAATCCCGCCAGCGAGACGTGGTTTGCGCAGAACCTGGACGACTTTCTGGCCGCCTACGACTGGACCGCGCCGATGGCGATGCCGCTGATGGAGAACGTGGCGCCCGGCAAGGAAAACGCGTGGCTGGACGAGCTGGTCGACGCTGTCGCCCGCCGGCCCGGCGCGCTGTCCCGGACCGTGTTCGAACTGCAAAGCCGCGATTGGCGCACCGGTCCCGACCGTCCTGAAGCCACGCCCGTGGACACCGTCGTGCTGGCCGGCTGGATGCGGCGCCTGCAACTGCGCGGCGCCCGCAGCTTCGGCTACTACCCCGACGACTTTTCGCAAGACCAGCCCCGGTTGCAAGACATCCGGCCCGCCCTCTCCGAAGCCTGGTATCCCCTCCCATGACTGATCGACTGATTGCCCTGCTGATTCTGTGCGCGGTGCTTGGCGCGCCGTTCGGCTTCACCCTGATGCTGACCGGCGAAGCGCTGCTGGGCTTCGTGTTCTTCTACCCCCTGTTCATGTCCGGCATGTGGATGGCGGGCGGCATCTACTTCTGGTGGCACTGGGAGCGCCACTGGCCCTGGGGGCTCGAGCGCAACCCGCCCGAACTGGCCGGTTCGCCGCTGGTGTCCATCCTGGTGCCCTGCTTCAACGAAGCCGACAACGGCGAAGAAACCGTTCTCGCGGCGCTGAACCAGAACTACCCGCACATCGAGGTCATCGCCATCAACGACGGGTCGACCGATGGCACGGATGTGCTGCTGGACCGCCTGGCCGCCGTACATCCCCGGTTGCGCGTGGTGCATCTGGCGCAAAACCAGGGCAAGGCCATGGCGCTGCGCATGGGCGCGCTGGCGGCACGCAGCGAGTACCTCGTCTGCATCGACGGCGACGCCCTGCTGGACCCCGATGCCGCCGCCTACCTGGTCGCGCCGCTGATCGACAATCCGCGCGTGGGCGCCGTCACGGGCAACCCGCGCATCCGCACCCGCTCCACGCTGATCGGGCGCATCCAGGTGGGCGAGTTCTCGTCGATCATCGGGCTCATCAAGCGCACGCAGCGCGTGTACGGCCAGGTCTTCACGGTGTCGGGCGTGGTCGCGGCCTTCCGGCGCGTCGCACTGGACCGCGCGGGCTACTGGAGCCTGGACATGATCACCGAGGACATCGACATCAGCTGGAAACTGCAGCGCGACCACTGGTCGATCTTCTACGAACCGCGCGGGCTGTGCTGGATCCTGATGCCGGAAACGCTGCGGGGGCTGTGGAAGCAGCGGCTGCGCTGGGCGCAGGGCGGCGCGGAAGTGTTCCTGAAGAACCTGCGTTCGATCTGGAACTGGCGCCATCGCAGGTTGTGGCCGCTGATGGCCGAGTTCTGCCTGTCGACCGCCTGGGCGTTCGCCTTTGCGTTGTCCGTGGTGCTGTGGCTGGTCAGCCAGATCGTCGCGCTGCCCAACAACATGCAGATCGCCAGCCTGCTGCCGCCCGCGTTCACCGGCATGATGCTGGCGGTCGTCTGCCTGCTGCAATTTGCCGTCAGCATCCTGATCGACCGCCGCTACGAGCCGGGCCTGGCGCGCTCGCTGTACTGGGTCATCTGGTATCCGCTGGCCTACTGGATGGTGAGCCTGTTCACCACCCTGGTCAGTTTCCCCAAGGTCATGCTGCGCAAGCAGGCCCAGCGCGCCCGCTGGACCAGCCCCGACCGCGGCATCAAATCACCGGACGCATCATGATCATCACCACGCAACGCTCGCGCGCGGGCTATCTGTTCGACCTTGCGCTGACCGCCTTCGGCTGGTTCGCTTTCATCTACCTGTTTGGCGCTGGCATCCTGGCGATCCTGCGCGGGGCCGCCGACGGCCCGGAGGCGCCGCTGTTGCCGGTCTTTCTGCCGACGGTGCAAACCTTGTGGGGCTATGCCCTGCTGGCCGTGGTCAACGCCGCGGTCCTGGTGGCGTGGGCGGTCTACAACCACCGCCGCTTTAGCGGCAAGGACCGCCGCAAGCCGATCCGGGCGCTCACCGACCAGCGGCTGGCCAAGAGCTTTGCGGTCAGCGCCGAGCAGTTGGCGCAACTGCGCGCCACCCGCGTGGCCGTCATCCACCACGGCGGCGCGGGTCAGATCGAGGGCATCGACCACCGCCTGCCGCGCCTGCAATCGCTGCGCGCAGCCTGATGTCCTTCGCGCACGCCCTACACGCGCCGCATCTTCGGCAGCAGGATGGCCACGACGCCCAGCAGCGGCAGATAGGCGCATAGCTGATAGACATGGCCGATGCTGGTGGCATCGGCCAGCTTGCCCAGCACCGCCGCGCCCAGGCCGCCCATGCCGAACGCAAAGCCAAAGAACAAGCCCGCGATCATGCCCACCTTGCCCGGCACCAGTTCCTGGGCATAGACCACGATCGCCGAGAACGCCGAGGCCAGCACCACGCCGATGATGACCACCAGCACGCCCGTCCAGAACAGGTTCGCGTGCGGCAGCATCAGCGTGAAAGGCGCCACGCCCAGGATCGACACCCAGATCACGATCTTGCGGC
>JAEYVD010000604.1 GCA_023432075.1 Pseudomonadota bacterium
CGATTGCGGGCGACGTGGCGGATCTGGCGCGACGCCAGCCACATGCGCACGGCAATATCGGTCAGCAGGAAGGCAACGAACAGCAGTGTGAACATGGGCAATGCGTTTTGCTCAAGAAGGGATGTGCGAAAATCGCGTGTTTTAAAGGCAAATTATATGGCTGCGAACGAAAACCGCCTGATCTGGCTCGACATGGAAATGACGGGGCTGGACCCCGAAAAAGAACGGATTATCGAAGTCGCCGTCGTGGTGACCGAGCCTGACCTGACGGTCGTGGCTGAAGGGCCGGTGATCGTGGTGCATCAATCCGACAGCCTGCTTGATGCCATGGACAACTGGAACAAATCCACCCACGGCAAAAGCGGGCTCATCGACAAGGTCAAGGCCTCCACGGTGTCCGAGGCGCAGGCAGAGGATACGCTGTTGGCGTTCCTTGCGCAGCATGTGCCGGCCGGAAAATCGCCGATGTGCGGCAACACCATCAGCCAGGACCGCCGTTTCATGTTTGCGTACATGCCGCGCCTGGAACAGTTCTTCCATTACCGCAACCTGGACGTCAGCACGCTCAAGGAGCTGGCGCGCCGCTGGGCCCCCGCCGTCTACAAGGGATTCGAGAAAAAAAGCCGCCACGAAGCGCTGGCCGACATCTACGAGTCCATCGACGAACTCAAGTACTACCGCGAGCATTTCCTGAAGGTCTGAGACCGGCGGCGGACCGCCGGGTTCCAAACGACACCCGGCCTTGCCGCCGCGCTTCGCTTATGCCGTCCTATTCCGTCGCGCAGATCCGTCTTGCAGAGCAGCGTGCCCTGGCGTCCGGGCGCACCCTGATGCCGCTTGCCGGCGCGGCGGCGGCCAACTTCGTTACGGCGCGGGTGCCCGCGAAGGCCTCGGTGCTTGCCCTGGCCGGTCCCGGCAATAACGGCGGGGACGCGTTGGAAGCGGCCACGCTGCTGCTGGCGCGGGGCTTCGATGTTCATGTGGTACTGCCTTCCGGCCCCGGCAAGCTGCCCGCCGACGCCGCCCGTGCGTGGGCCGGGTGGCTGGCCGCAGGCGGACAAGCGCGCACGCATGATGACCTGCCTGGCGGACCGTCCCCCGATCTGGTGATAGACGGCCTGTTCGGAATCGGCCTGAACCGTCCCCTGGATCTCCCCTGGCAATCCCTGATCGATGCGGTCAATCCCTTGCAGGTGCCGGTGCTGGCGCTGGATGTGCCCAGCGGCATCCAGGCCGATAGCGGCGCAGCCTTGGGCCGCCCGATTCAGGCGCGGTGGACGCTATCTTTCATTGCGGTAAGCCGCGGATTGTCGCTTCCGGGCGCGGGACACGAGGCGGCCGGGGAATGCCACGTCGATACGCTGGGCGTCGATATGCCCGCCGACGGCGCAGACCGCTGAGCTGACGCACGGGAGGCTGTCAGGCCGGCCGCCCGCCAAACCGGGTGTCGACGTCGGGCGACAGCGGGCGATAGCGTTCATTGTCCTGGCCCGCCAAGGCGTCCAGGTGGATCTCGGACGGATCGAACACCTTCCAGTAGAGCCGGCCGCATAGGTCGCGGGCAGCATGGCCGGGCCAGTTGTCCGGCAGCATGGGAGCGGGAAGCTGCGGGTCGTGCAAGACGATCCGGCGCCAACTGTGCAGCACCATGACGCGAACCGTGAATGCGTCTGCGGGCGAGGGTGCGTCGTCCAGCAGCTTTTCCAGCGGGCCGAAGTTGCGTGAGAACTGCCGGTATTGCTCGGCCACGTCGTCCAGGTTCCAGCACTGGGTGGCCAGGCTGGCAATGGGCAGCCCGCCGGCCCCGGCCAGATCGCGGGCCGACAGCACCAGCGCCCGGTCCGGAATGCCCAGCTTCTCAAGAATCTCGTGCGCGGCGCGCGCCTCGGTGTGCGGGTGTGCAAACAGCCCCGGCGCGATCATGCCGAAGCCTTCCCAGGTCAATTCGCGGCGCAACTCGCCGCGTTCGGCCAGTCCGTTGCCCGTGCGGGGCAGCGCGACCAGCGTCCATTCCCCGTTCCATTCTTTGGCGCCGCCTTCGTAGATGCGTTGCGACGCGTGCGACGTATATCGCGCGCCTTGCTCGGAGATCAGGTACAGGCTGCGCCGGCCGTGCCGTTCGGACTGCAGCCAGTTCTGCGCCACCAGGCGAAAGACGCTGGTGCGCAGCAGACGTTCATTGATGCCCAGCGGGGCCAGCAGCTCGATCAGGCTGCCCAGCCAGATGGCGCCGCCGTGAGGTGCGAGCGCATCGCCCAGCACGCTGACGCAAAGCGATTTCGCGCGGGGCGGATCGCTTTTCAATAAGCGGGACAGGGCGCGTTCCAGGGGCGACTGAGGGTTTGCCATAAGGAGGGCCGCGGACGGCCGATATCGGGATGCTGGATATGATACATAAATCCAATGTGATACAGATTTGAGTTTGACAATGAATTTTTTGTATTAAATAATCGATCCATGACATGACGGCACTGCGCAGCGTTTGCTTTGCGTTTTCGCAAACCGTCTCAAGGAGACAACTATGTACGCTCAACTCGTCGAAACCGGCGTCAAGCAGGTCAAGACCGCGGACCAGCTTGAAGGCCTGGAACAGACGTTCCAGCGGCGCATCGACGACGGCGTCCGCATCGAGGCCAAGGACTGGATGCCCGAGGCCTACCGCAAGACCCTGATTCGCCAGATCTCGCAACACGCGCACTCGGAAATCGTGGGCATGCTGCCCGAAGGCAACTGGATCACCCGCGCGCCGTCCCTCAAGCGCAAGGCCATCCTCCTGGCCAAGGTGCAGGACGAGGCGGGCCACGGGCTTTACCTGTATAGCGCCGCGGAAACGTTGGGCGTGTCGCGTGATGACCTGATCGACGACCTGCATGCCGGGCGCGCCAAGTACTCCAGCATCTTCAATTACCCCACGCTCAGCTGGGCCGATATCGGCATGATCGGCTGGCTGGTCGACGGCTCGGCGATCATCAACCAGATCCCCCTTTGCCGCTGTTCGTACGGCCCCTACGCGCGGGCCATGGTGCGTGTCTGTAAGGAAGAGTCCTTCCACCAGCGTCAGGGCTATGACTTGCTCATGCAGATGTGCCTGCACGGCACGCCCGAACAGAAGGCGATGGTGCAGGACTCGCTGAACCGCTGGTGGTGGCCGGCCCTGATGATGTTCGGCCCGTCGGATGCGGATTCGCCCAACAGCGCCCAATCGATGGCCTGGAAGATCAAGCTTTTCTCGAACGACGAGCTGCGCCAGAAGATGGTGGACCAGACCGTGCCCCAGGCCGAGTACCTGGGCCTGACCGTCCCGGACCCCGATCTGAAGTGGAACGCCGAGCGCGGCCACTACGACTTCGGCGAAATCGACTGGACCGAGTTCTACGCCGTGCTCAAGGGCAACGGCCCCTGCAACCGAGAACGGCTCGCCGCGCGCGTCAAGGCGCACGAGGATGGCGCCTGGGTGCGTGACGCGCTGGTCGCCCACGCCGAAAAGCAGTCTGCCCGTAAAGCCGCTTGAGGTTCCCCCCCCGGAGCGCTGCGCGCTTCCCCCCCAGGGGGGCGCCGCAGCGGACCGGCGGAGCCCGGATCCGCGCGGCCCCGCTGGCCCTTGCTGGCGCTTCGGGATGCCTGACTTTCTGGACACCTTCTTTTTATTTATTGCAGACCGGCCGTGCGATGCGCACCCGGCATTAAAGGAAATCCATCATGAGCAAAGACTGGCCTCTGTGGGAAGTCTTCATCCGCAGCCAGCACGGCCTGGCGCACAAGCACGTGGGCAGCCTGCACGCCCCGGATGCGGAAATGGCGATCAATCATGCCCGCGACGTGTATACGCGCCGCAACGAGGGCCTGAGCATCTGGGTGGTGCGCGCCTCCGATATTTCCGCCAGCAGCCCGGGCGACAAGGATCCGCTGTTCGAGCCGGCCAACAGCAAGGTCTACCGGCATCCGACCTTCTTCCCGATGCCTGAAGAAATCAAGCACATGTAAGGCGGGTGGGGGAGACATGGATAAAGCACTCTTTGAATACCTGCTGCGTCTGGGCGACACGTCGCTCATCCTGTCGCAGCGGCTGGGCGCCTGGACGGGCCACGGTCCGATTCTGGAAGAAGACCTGGCGCTGACCAACACGGCGCTGGACCTGCTGGGCCAGGCCCGGATGTGGCTGACGCTGGCCGGCGAGGTCGAGGGCGCGGGCCGCGACGAGGACGCGCTGGCCTATCTGCGCGACGCGCACGAATTCCGCAACGCGCTGCTGGTCGAGCGCGACAACGGCAACTACGCCGACACCATGGCGCGGCAATTCCTGTTCGACGTATGGCATTACTTCCTGCTGCAGCGCCTGGAGACGTCCGCCGACGAGCGCGTTGCGGCCATCGCGGCCAAGGCGCTCAAGGAAGTCACCTATCACGTGCGGCGTTCCTCCGACATGGTGGTGCGTCTGGGTGATGGCACGGCCGAAAGCCACGCCAAGATGCAGGCCGCCATCGACGACGCGTGGCGTTTCACCGGCGAGCTTTTCGCCGACGACGCCATCGACCAGGACCTCGCGGCGCGGGGCATCGGTTGTGAGCTGGCCGCGCTGCGCCAGCCCTGGCTGGCGCATGTGTGCGAGGTGCTGGAAGAAGCCACCTTGACGGTGCCCGACGAGGCGGCCGCAAATCACGCGGCGCATCGCGGCGGCCGCCAGGGCAAGCACACCGAGGCGCTCGGCTACGTGCTGGCCGAAATGCAATACCTGCCCCGCGCGTACCCGGGAGCCACATGGTGAACGCGCTCGCGCCCATTTCCGCCGACCAGGTCTACGCCTGGCTGCAGGAGGTTCCCGATCCGGAGATCCCCGTGCTGTCCGTGGTGGATCTGGGCGTGGTGCGCGACGTGTCGTGGGACGGCGACGCTTGTGTCGTCGTCATCACGCCGACCTATTCGGGCTGCCCGGCCATGCGCGAAATCACGCAGGACATCCGCCAGACGCTCGAGCGCCACGGCGTGCCCGAGGTCCGGGTGGAAACGCGTCTCGCGCCTGCCTGGACGACCGACTGGATGACCGAAAAAGGCCGCGAGGCCCTCAAGGGTTACGGCATCGCGGCCCCCGCCGAACGCGCCATCGACATCTCGGGCATCAGCCGCCGCGCGGCCGCGCCGGCCATCGCCTGCCCTCGCTGCGGGTCGCGCGACACGCGCCTGGTCAGCAATTTCGGGTCCACGTCGTGCAAGGCGCTGTATCGCTGCGTCTCGTGCCGCGAGCCCTTCGATTATTTCAAGACTCACTAAAGAGTGGTTTCGAGATGAGCCAGAACCAATTCCATGCTTTGAAGGTGGCGTCCGTCGCGCGCAACACGCGCGACGCCGTGGTCGTGACCTTCGACCTGCCCGAGGCGCTGACGGAAGAATTTGCCTTCCAGCCCGGCCAGTACCTGACGCTGCGCACGCAGCTCAACGGCGAAGAGCTGCGCCGTTCGTATTCGATCTGTTCGGCGCCGCGCGACAAGCTCCTGCGCGTGGCGATCAAGAAAGTCGACGAGGGCGTGTTCTCCAGCTGGGCCAATCACGAATTGCAGCCTGGCCAGACGCTCGAAGTCATGGCGCCGGCCGGCAACTTCACGGTGGATTTCTCTCCCGTGAACCAGCGCCACTATGTGGCCTTCGCGGTGGGCAGCGGCATCACGCCTGTCTTTTCGCTGGTCAAGACGGCGCTGTCGACCGAACCCAAGAGCAAGTTCACCCTGTTCTTTGGCAACCGCGCGTCGTCCGCGGTGCTGTTCCGTGAGGAAATCGAAGACCTGAAGAACCAGTACATGGACCGCTTTTCGCTGGTCTACGTCATGAGCCGCGAGACGCAGGACATCGAGCTCTTCAACGGGCGCCTGGACGGGGACAAGGTCGACCAGCTCATGTCGGCCTGGATGAGCCCGGAAGATATCGATTACGCTTTTGTGTGCGGTCCCCAGACCATGACGGAGAGCGTGGTCGAACGGTTGCAGGCGCGCGGCATCCCGAAGGCGAACATCAAGTTCGAACTCTTCGGCGCGCCGAAGGGCCCGCGCGCGCTGCGCACCGGCCAGGACGCCCGCCAGGCGCCCGGCAAGGGACAGTGCGAGGTCACCGTGGTGCAGGACGGGCATAGCCGCATGTTCGTCATCGACAAGAACAAGGACAGCGTGCTGGATTCGGCGCTGGCGCAGGGCATCGAACTGCCGTATTCGTGCAAGGGCGGGGTGTGTTCCACCTGCCGCTGCAAGGTGATTGAAGGCGAGGTGGACATGGACGCCAACTTCGCTCTTGAGGACTATGAGGTCGCGCGCGGGTTCATCCTGAGCTGCCAGAGCTTCCCGGTCAGCGACCGGCTGGTCATCGACTTCGACCAGGAAACCTGACCCGGCGCGCGCCAGGCAAGCATTCAAATCTTATTGGAGAGACAAGCGTGTCCCAGAAATTCTTCGAACGCCACCAGCCCCTGCTGGAACAATCCCTGGCAGCCGCCGCGCTGCGCGGCTACTGGAGCCCGTTTGCCGAGTCGCCCAGCCCGCGCAACTACGGCGAGACCGCCAACGACGAAGGCCGCGCGGCCTTCGAAGCGCTCAAGGGCAAGCCCTTTGCGCTGAACCAGCACGATGCCGACGGCGTCGTGGGCGGCGAAAAATCGCCCTATGGTTTCGACCTGGGCATCACCTATCCGCGCGTGCCGGCCGACAAGCTGATCGCCGCTTCCAAGCGCGCCCTCGAAGACTGGCGCCGCGCCGGTCC
>JAEYVD010000642.1 GCA_023432075.1 Pseudomonadota bacterium
ATTCCTGGAGCCTTACGCGGGAGCTGTCATGGCCAAGATCACCATCCTGGTGCTCATCGTGCTGTTCGTCCAAAAGCGGCCGCAAGGCCTGTTCGCCCCCAAGGGCCGGAGCGTCGAATGAAACAGAACGCGCTGACCGACCTCACCCTGCTGGCGCGCCGCCCGATCTTTT
This sequence comes from Pseudomonadota bacterium, assembly GCA_023432075.1. GTDB lineage: Bacteria > Pseudomonadota > Gammaproteobacteria > Burkholderiales > Burkholderiaceae_B > Achromobacter. The sequence continues at coordinate 173 of JAEYVD010000642.1, forward strand.
CAAACCGGGTATGGGCCGCGCTGGCCGCGGGCGTCGTCCTGCTGGCCCTCCTGCCGCTGATGAATCTGTGGTTTCCGCCCGGCCACGCGCTGCATGTGTCCGCCTATGCCGTGGCGTTGCTGGGCAAGTTCATGTGCTACGCCATGGCGGCGCTGGCACTGGATCTGGTGTGGGGCTACGCGGGCATCCTGTCGCTGGGCCACGGCCTGTTCTTTGCGCTGGGCGGCTACGCGCACGGCATGTACCTGATGCGCGCCATCGGCCGCGACGGCGTCTACCAAAGCGATCTGCCGGACTTCATGGTGTTCCTGGACTGGAAGACCTACCCCTGGTACTGGTCGTTCACGGAACACTTCTGGTACGCGATGCTGCTGGTGGTGCTGGTGCCCGGCGTGCTGGCTTTCGTGTTCGGCTACTTTGCCTTCCGCTCGCGCATCAAGGGCGTGTACTTCTCGATCATCACGCAGGCGCTGACCTTTGCCGCAATGCTGCTGTTCTTTCGCAACGACACGGGCTTTGGCGGCAACAACGGCTTTACCGACTTCAAGCGCATCCTCGGGTTTGACATCACGGCGCCGGGCACGCGCGCCACGCTGTATTGGGTGACGCTTGCGGCATTGGCCGGCGCGCTGATCGTGGCGCGCATGGTCACGCAAAGCAAGCTGGGCCGCGTGCTGACCGCCGTGCGCGACGCCGAAAGCCGCGTGCGCTTCATCGGCTACGACCCGCTGGGCTTCAAGCTGTTCGTGTGGACGCTGTCGGCCGTGCTGTGCGGCATCGCCGGCGCGCTATACGTGCCGCAGGTCGGCATCATCAACCCCGGCGAGATGTCCACCGAAAACTCCATCGAGATGGTCATCTGGGTGGCCACCGGCGGGCGCGGCACGCTGATCGGTCCCATCATCGGCGCGGGCGCCGTCAACGGCTTGAAGACCTGGTTCACCAGCGTGCTGCCGGAATACTGGCTGTATGCGCTGGGCCTCATCTTCGTGCTGGTGACCTTGTTCCTGCCGACCGGCATCGTGGGGCTCGCCCGCCGCATCGCGGCCCGCATCCAGGAGAAGAAGGCATGACCACCACGCACACCGAATCGGCCATGCTGGACGGCGGCCCGAGCGGCGACGCCGGCTATGGCCGCGTCAGCCCCAAGGGTCTGGACACCAGCCACGGCGCCATCCTGTATCTGGAAGGCATCACCGTCAGCTTCGATGGCTTCAAGGCGCTGAACGACCTGACGCTGGATATCGGCGTGGGCGAACTGCGCTGCATCATCGGCCCCAACGGCGCGGGCAAGACCACGATGATGGACGTCATCACCGGCAAGACGCGGCCGACGGCGGGCACGGCCTACTTTGGCCAGAGCATCGACCTGACCACGCTGAGCGAGGCGCAGATCGCGCACGCGGGCATCGGCCGCAAGTTCCAGCGCCCCACGGTGTTCGAGCAGCACACCGTCTTCGAGAACCTGGAACTGGCCATGAAGACGGACAAACGCGTGCGTCCCACCCTGTTTTCGAAGTTGACCAGCGAACAGGCCGACCGGATCGGCGAGACGCTGGATCTGATCCGGCTGCGGCCGGAGGTCTGGCGGCCCGCGGGCCTCTTGTCGCACGGCCAGAAGCAGTGGCTGGAGATCGGCATGCTGCTGATGCAGGAACCGCAACTGCTGCTGCTGGACGAACCCGTGGCCGGCATGACCGACGCGGAAACCGAACGCACCGGCGAACTCTTGAACGAACTGCGCGGCCGGCATTCCCTGATGGTGGTGGAACACGACATGGACTTCGTGAACCAGATCGCGGGCGATGGCAAGGTGACGGTGCTGCACGAAGGGTCCGTGCTGGCCGAAGGCCCGATGAGCCGCGTGCAGGCCGACCCGCGCGTGATCGAAGTCTATCTGGGGCGCTGAACATGCTGGACGTAAGCACGATCGACCAATACTACGGCGGCAGCCACACCTTGCGCGGCGTGTCGCTATCGGTGCGGCAAGGCGAATGCCTGGCGCTCCTGGGTCGCAACGGCGTGGGCAAGACCACCCTGCTCAAGTGCGTGATGGGCGTGCTGCCGGTGGCACGCGGCGGCATCGCCTTCGACGGCGCCGACATCACCCGTCTGGCGCCGCACCAGCGCGCCGCGCGCGGCATGGCCTATGTGCCGCAGGGCCGCGACATCTTTGCGCGGCTGACCGTCGAAGAAAACATCCTGATGGGCATGGCGACCAAGCCCGCGGCCCGCGCCCGCCGCATCAAGGAGGAAGTCTTCGAGCTGTTCCCGGTGCTGAAAAGCATGCTGTCGCGGCGCGGCGGCGATCTGTCCGGCGGACAACAGCAGCAGCTGGCCATCGCGCGGGCGCTGGTGGCCGAGCCCAAGCTCATCATCCTGGACGAGCCCACGGAAGGCATCCAGCCGTCCATCATCAAGGACATCGCGCGCGTCATCCACATGCTGCGCCAGCGCGGCGACATCGCGATCCTGCTGTGCGAACAGTATTTCGATTTCGCGCGCGAACTGGCCGACCAGTTCGTGGTGCTGTCGCGGGGCGAAGTGGTGGCGAGCGGCGGGCGCGATGCGATCGATGGCGAGGACGTGCGGCGGCATCTGTCGGTTTGAGGGGCGCCGCGGCGCTAATCGCTGGGCGCCGCGGATGGACTATGCTCCGGGTCTGCTAGCGCGCATTTGCATCGCGCATCGGCATTACGCAAAACCCGAACAGGAGCTCTCATGTCCGACGTCACCATTTATCACAACCCCAAGTGCGGCACCTCGCGCAACACGCTGGGCCTGATCCGCAACGCAGGCATCGAGCCGCAGGTCGTGCTGTATCTGGAAACGCCGCCTTCCCGCGACACGCTCAAGGCGCTGTTCAAGCAAGCTGGCATCAGCGTGCGCGATGCGCTGCGCGAAAAGGGCACGCCATATGCGGAGCTGGGACTGGACGACGCCTCGCTGTCCGACGACGCGCTGCTGGACGCGATCGAACAGCATCCGATCCTCTTGAACCGTCCCTTTGTGTCGACGCCGCTGGGCGCCAAACTGTGCCGGCCGTGCGAAGGGGTGCTGGAAATCCTTCCGTCCCCGCAGCAGGGCGCGTTCGCCAAGGAAAGCGGCGAGCCCGTCATCGACGCGCAAGGCAATCGCATCCAGAAGTAAAGGGCGGCGCTTTGCAAGGAAACTGACGGGAAAGCTCATTACCATCGCGGCAACCGATTTATTACACCGCGATGACGTGTCATGGATTTCCTGGAAAGCCTCAACCAGTCCCTTTTTCTTCTCATCAATGCCGACCCCGCCACGCCCGCGTGGCGGATCCACGCCGCCATACTGACCGCCAACCAGCTCATCCTGCTGGTGCCGGGCGTCATGGCCGCCGTGTGGCTGTGGGGCGGACAAGCCCAGCGCAGCCTGATGCTCAAGGCGCTGGCCAGCGTCGCCGTGGCGCTGGGGCTCAGCTACGTGTGCGGGGCGCTATGGCCGCATCCGCGTCCCTTCACGATCGGCTTGGGCCACGTCTTCTTCGCGCACAAGCCCACCTCGTCGTTCCCCAGCAATCACACCATCATCATCGCCGCTTTCGCCTTCGCGCTGATCCTGGACCGGCGCTGGGCCGTCTGGGGCTGGCTGGCGCTGGCGGGCGCCGTGCTCGTGGGGACGTCGCGCGTCTATCTGGGTGTGCATTTCCCGCTGGATATCGCGGGTGGGTTGCTGCTGGCGCCCTTGGCTGCGGCCATCACGATTCCCGTGTGGCGACGCGCGGGCGAGCCGCTGACCTCCTTGGCGCAGGGCGTGTATAGGAAGGTGCTGGCCCTGCCGATTGCGCGCGGGTGGATCCGGGCGTAACGGTGGCCGCGCCGGCCGGTGCGGCAGCGGCCGGCGCGCCCGCCCCGCCGCCTCAATTCACCGCGACCTTGGCTTCCTTGACCAGCTTCGCATAATTAGTGGTATCGGCGCCGATGCGCGCCTTCATCTCGGCGGGCGTGTCGCCGATCGGCACCGCGCCGATCTCCGCCATGCGGCGCGTGAAGTCCGGCGAATGGATGATCTTCACCATCTCGGCATTCAGCCTGTCCACCACTTCCTTGGGCGTCGCCGCGGGCGCCAGCACGCCAAACCACGTGCCCATGTTGAAGGGCTTCAGACCCGCCTCTTCCATCGTCGGCACGTCCGGCAGCGCAGCCGAACGCTGATTGGTGGTCACGGCCAGCGCGCGCAATTTGCCGCTCTGGATGTGCGCAAGCACCGGGGTGATGGTGTCGAACGACATGTCGATCTGGCCGCCCAGCAGGTCGGTCGTCAGCGGCCCGCTCCCCTTGTACGGCACATGCAACAGCTGCACGTTGCCCGCGCGCTCGAACTGCGCGCCGATCAGGTGCTGGCCCGTGCCCATGCCATTGGACCCGTAGGTCAGCTTGCCGGGCGAGGCCTGCGCCAGCTTCAGCAGCGAAGCCACGTCCTTGGCCTGCAGTTTGGGATTGACGACCAGCACATTCGGCACGAGCGCCACGGTGGTGACCGGTGCGAAGTCCTTCTGGAAGTCGTAGTTCAGGTTCTTGTACACGCTGGTGGCGATGGTGTGATGCACCGCGCCCATCAGCAGCGTGTAGCCGTCCGGCGCGGCCTTGGCCACGTAGTCGGCGCCCAGCGTCGACCCCGCCCCCGGCTTGTTCTCCACCACCACCGGTTGACCCAGGCTTTTGGCCAGCTCCTGCCCCAGCGCGCGCGCCAGCACATCCGTCGTGCCGCCGGCCGGAAACGGCACGACGAGGTTCACCGGGCGCGTCGGATAGGACTGCGCCTGCGCGCCGCCCGCGAATGAAACGCCGATCAGGCAGGCGAACGCCAAGGCGCGCGCCGTCATCGCTTTCTTTTGCATGATTTGTCTCCTGACTACGAATGAACTTCGCTTGTTGTTGTATTGGCCGCCGCAGGCGTCGGATCTGATGTCCTCGTACCTGCACCCGGAATCCCGCTACGCCGCCTTGGCCTGCGCCGATTCGGACAGCTTTTTGCATACTGCGTTGGTCACCTGCTCGGTCGTCGCGCGGCCGCCCAGGTCACCGGTGTGCAGCGCGGGATCGGCGGTGACGCTTTCGATGGCCTGCATCAGCCGTGCCGCGGCCTCGGTTTCGCCCAGGTGTTCCAGCAGCATCACCACCGACCAGAACGTCCCGACCGGATTGGCGAGCCCCTTGCCCATGATGTCGAAGGCAGAGCCGTGAATGGGTTCGAACATCGACGGATAGCGGCGTTCGGGATCGATGTTGCCGGTGGGCGCGATGCCCAGGCTGCCGGCCAGCGCCGCGGCCAGGTCGCTCAGGATGTCGGCATGCAGGTTGGTGGCAACGATGGTGTCCAGCGACGCGGGGCGGTTGACCATGCGCGCGGTGGCGGCGTCGACCAGTTCCTTGTCCCAGGTCACGTCGGGGAATTCGCGGCTGACCTGCACGGCGATCTCGTCCCACATCACCATGGCATGGCGCTGCGCGTTGGACTTGGTGACGACGGTCAGCAGCTTGCGCGGCCGCGACTGCGCCAGCTTGAACGCGAAGCGCAGGATGCGCTCGACGCCGACGCGCGTCATGATCGACACGTCGGTCGCGGCCTCGATGGGATGGCCCTGATGCACGCGGCCGCCCACGCCGGAGTATTCTCCTTCGGAATTCTCGCGCACGATCACCCAGTTCAGTTGCTCGGGCGTGCAGCGCTTGAGCGGTGCGTCGATGCCCGGCAGGATGCGTGTTGGGCGTACGTTGGCATATTGGTCGAAGCCTTGACAGATCTTCAGGCGCAGGCCCCACAGCGTGATGTGATCGGCGATGTCCGGGTCGCCCGCCGAGCCGAACAGGATCGCGTCCTTGTCGCGTAGCGCATCCAGCCCATCGGCCGGCATCATGACGCCATGCTTGCGGTAGTAGTCGCCGCCCCAGTCGAAATCTTCAAATTCGAACCGCAAACCGCCCTGGGCCGCGAGTTCCTGCATGACGCGCTGGCCGGCGGGAATCACTTCCTTGCCGATGCCGTCGCCGGGGATGGTTGCAATGCGATAGGTCTTCATGGTGCCAGCGCTCCGTGCGGATGAGTCTGCTGGCACTGTACCGAGCGCGGCGCGCAGCGCACGCGCCCCAATTCACAACATTTTCAACCTGTAGTTAAAAGTGCGGCATCGGCGCCAAGCTTCGGCTTCGCACCGCGCCAAGCCGCCTCGTGCGCCAGCAGCCAGCGCTTGCGGGCGATGCCGCCCCCATACCCCGTCAGCGCGGCGTTGGCGCCGATCACGCGGTGGCACGGAATGACGATGCCCACGGGATTGGCGCCGTTGGCCAGCCCGACCGCGCGCACGGCCGTGGGCCGGGCAATCCGCGCCGCGAGCGTGCCGTAGCTGACGGTGCAGCCGCCGTCGATGCCGCGTAGCGCGTGCCAGACCTGCTGCTGGAATGGCGTGCCGCCGAAGGCGACCGGAAGATCCGTGATGGCGTCCACGTCGCCGCCGAAATACGCTTGCAGCGCGCGGCTTGCCTGCGAGGGCTGCGAGGCGTCCTGCAGTTGCACCGCGCCCCGGCCATACTGGCGCTGCAGCAGCAGGTGCATGCGGGATTCGTAGTCTTCCCAGTCCACGGCGCGCAGGTGGTCTTGTGCATCCGTCAGCACGAGCATCTGGCCGATGGGCGTGGACACGCGTTCCAGCAGAAAGGTCTGTACCGGCATGATGCCGCTCCGCAAAGGTGTACAAGCCGCCAATATAGATCTGCCGCCGAACCCTGCGCTGGCGGTTTTCGGACAGCTGTGTGACATTCACATCCCCGTCCGAAATCCGCTAGATCTTGCCCGCCCGGCGGCGTTAGCATCGCCTCATGAACCTGAACCACGATGCCTGCTACAGCGCCATCCAGGTGCGCGACGCCCGTTACGACGGCCGCTTCTTCACAGCCGTCAAGACCACGCGTATCTATTGCCGCCCGGTCTGTCCGGCGCGCACGCCCCTGTCGAAAAACGTCACGTTCTTTACGACCGCCGCGGCCGCGCAAGAGGCCGGTTTTCACCCTTGCCTGCGCTGCCGCCCGGAAACCGCGCCGGAGGTCGGCCCTGGCCACGATTTGCCGCCCACCGTGGCGCGCGCGTTGCAGCGCATCGAGCTGGGCGCGCTGGACGAGGCCAGCGTCGACGCGCTGGCGCAGCGCCTGGGCGTCAGCGAGCGGCAGTTGCGGCGCCAGTTCCGCCAGCACCTGGGCGCCTCGCCCGTCGCGTTCGCGCAGACGCGCCGCGTGCTGCTGGCCAAGCAGCTCATCCATGAAACGCAGCTGCCCATGGCCGAGATCGCGTTCGCTGCCGGTTTCGGCAGCATCCGCCGTTTCAATGAGGTATTCCTGGACCTGTTCGGCCGCGCGCCCGGCGAATTGCGGCGTTCTGGCAAGCCGGAAGTGCCGGCCGGCCAGGACGGGGAAATCAAGCTGCTGCTGCGCTACCGCCCGCCCTATGACTGGGACGCTATGCTGGCCTTCCTGCGGCTGCGCGCCATCCCCGGCGTCGAGTCCGTGACCGGCGACACCTATGCGCGCACCGTCAGCCTGGATGGTGCGCAGGGCACGGTCACGGTGCGGCCGGGCACGGGCGACGCGCTGCAGGTGACGGTACGCTTTCCCCGCCTGCAATCGCTGCCGGCGATCATCGCGCGTTTGCGCCGCGTTTTCGACCTGGCCAGCGACCCGGCGGCCATCGCGGCGCAGTTTGCGGCGGATCCGATCATGACGGCGCTGATGCAGGCGCGGCCGGGGCTGCGCGTGCCCGGCGCGTGGGACGGGTTTGAACTGGCCATGCGGGCGGTGCTGGGACAGCAGATCACGGTGGCCGCGGCCATCCGGCTGGCCGGCAAGCTGGTGGCGGCGCATGGCAAGCCGCTGGCGCAGCCGGACGGCGCGCTGACGCACGTATTTCCCGAGCCCGACGTGGTGGCCGCCGCAGAACTGGCCTCGCTGGGCATGCCGCGCAGCCGGGCGGCGACGCTCTCGGCGGTGGCCGCGGCAGCGGTCGCGGACCCGCATCTCTTTGACGACGCCGCCGATCTTGAAGACGCCGTGCGACGGCTGCGCACGATACGCGGCGTGGGGGAATGGACGGCGCAGTACATCGCGCTACGGCAACTGCGCGAACCGGATGCGTTTCCGCACGCGGACATCGGCCTGATCCGCGCGCTGGAAAAGCTGGAATCCCGGCCCTACACGCCCGCGCAGCTACTGGCGCGGTCCGAGGCCTGGCGGCCGTGGCGCGCCTACGCGGCGCAGCACCTGTGGACGGCATAAGCGCGGCAGAAAGACCGCATCGTCACCACCGCCCTTCCGACCCTTCGCCAAAGTAGGCCACCAGAAAATCCACAAACACCCGCACCTTGGCGGACAAATGATGCCGTTCGGGAAAGACGGCGTAGATGTCCGCCTGCGGCAGCGCATAGTCCTCCAGCACCTGCACCAGACGGCCGCTGCGCAGGTAGCGGGCCAGATCCCATTCGGCGCGTTGCAGGATGCCCAGGCCCGCCAGCCCCCAAGTCAGCGTGACCTCGCCGTCGTTGCTGCTGAGATTGCCGCGCACCTTCACGGTTTCGCTGCGCCGGCCGCGGGTGAACCGCCACAGGCCATAGGCCGCCTCGTTCTGGCGCAGCACGATGCATTGATGCCGCGCCAGGTCGTGCGGCGTGGCCGGCGTGCCGTGCTTTTTCAGGTAGCCGGGCGACGCGCAGACCAGGCGCCGGTTGGGCGCGATCTTGCGAGCGATGAGACTGGTGTCCGGCAAGTCGCCAAAGCGCACGGCGACGTCGAAGGCCTCGCGCACGAAGTCGGCGGGCCGGTCGGTCAGCTGCAATTGCAGCGAGACCTCGGGGTATTTCTGCGCGAATTCCGCGATGGCGGGCGCGATGTAACTGCGCCCGAAACCGAGCGGCGCATTGACCTTGAGCAGCCCGCGCGGCGCGGCCTGCCGGCTGGCGATGAGCGCATCCAGATCGTCGATTTCGCCCAGGATGCGGCGGGCGTTTTCCAGGTAGACCTCGCCCTCGGCGGTAAGGCTCAGGCGCCGCGTGCTGCGGTTGAAAAGCCGCACGCCCAGCCGCGCCTCGATCTGCGCGAGGCGCTTGCTGACCGCGGCGGGCGTGACGTCAAGCTCGCGCGCTGCCGCCGACATGCCGCCCGCGCGCGCAAGTTCCACGACAAGAAGCAGCTCGCCGGAATGCCCCATCGGCGTGGACCGGCCGCTCAGTCGCGGAAGTTCTCGAACTGCAGCGGCAGCTCGACGTCGGTCTTTTTCAGCAGCGCGATGGCAGTTTGCAGGTCGTCGCGCTTCTTGCCGGAGATGCGCAGCTTGTCGCCGTTGATCTGCGATTCGACCTTGAGCTTGGCGTTCTTGATGGCGGCGATGAGCTTCTTGGCGACGGGCTGTTCGATGCCCTGCTTGATCGTGACCTTCTGGCGGGCGCCGCCCAGGTTTTCGAGCGGGTCGGCGACATCCAGGCAGCGCACGTCGATGCCGCGGGCGGACAGTCGGCCGCGCAGGATGTCCAGCATCTGCTTGAGCTGGAACGCGCTGGAAGCGACCTGGGTCACGACATAGCCCTCGAGTTCGAACTTGGCCTCGGTGCCCTTGAAGTCGAAGCGCGTGGACAGTTCACGGTTGGCTTGGTCGACGGCGTTGGTCAGTTCGTGTTTGTCGACTTCGGAGACGACGTCAAAAGTAGGCATGACACGGGGTCCTGTGAAAATTGGCGGGAAAGTGCAATGCCCGCCATTTTACCGGCCCCGTGCCCGGCGTCACGCCGTCAGGTCGTTACCACCAGCAGGCGCTCGGGCTGCAAGGGATGCGGCATGACGTGGGCGTCGATGCCGTAGGCCAGAAACAGGTTCTGCGGGGTCAGCACCGCTGCCGGCGTGCCCGCCGCGATGGCGCGGCCGCCGCACAGCAGCAACAGGCGGTCGCACCAGCGCGCGGCCAGGTTCATGTCGTGCAGGATCACCAGTACCCCCGTATCGCCATCGTGGGCCAGGTCCGCCGCGACGCGCAGCAGGTCGCCCTGGTGCTTGGGGTCCAGGCTGGCGGTGGGCTCGTCCAGCAGCAGGTAACGCGGTTCGCCCGGCGCCCGCGCCGCCTTGCACTGCACCAGCACGCGCGCGAACTGCACGCGCTGCTGTTCGCCGCCGGACAGCTCCGGATAGCGGCGCGCATTCAGATGCGACACGTCGGCCCAGCCCAGCGCCTGATCCAACAGCGCGTCCACCTGCGCGGGCGACAGTTCTGGAAACGGATACGCCCCCATTGCCACCACATCACGCACGCCCAGGTCGAAACTCAAGCCGGGCTTTTGTGGCAGCACGGCGCGCAGGCGGGCCTGCTGGCGATGCGCCAAGTGCTGCACGTCGGCATCGCCCAGGCGGACCGTGCCGGCTTCCGGCGCCAATTCGGCGGACATCGCGCCCAGCAGGGTCGACTTGCCCGCGCCATTCGCGCCCAGCAGGCCCACCACTTCGCCGGGCCGCACCGCCAGCGACACCTTGTCCAGGATACGGTTGCCCCCGCGCGTCAAAACGAGATCGTCGGCTGCAAGCATCAACCATGCCTCCGGCCGCGCGCCAGCAGCCACAAGAAAAAGGGGCCGCCCACCAGGCTGGTCACCAGCCCGATCGGCAGCTCGGCCGGCACCACGGCGACGCGCGCCAGCCAGTCAGCCAGCGTCAGCGCCAGCGCGCCGCCCAGCACGCACGCGGGCAACAGCCAGCGGTGGTTGGCGCCCAGCGTCATGCGCACCAGATGCGGCACCACCAGGCCGACAAAGCCGATGCCGCCGGTGGCGGCGACCAGCGGGCCCACGATCAGCGCGCAGGCCAGCACCAGTTGTGCCCTGACCCGCTTGAGCGCATAACCCAGATGCTGCGCTTCGCGCTCGCCCAGCAGCAAGGCATTCATGACGCGCCACTGGCGCATCAGCCACCAGGACATCAGCAGCACCCACGGGCCCAGGAACGTCAGCAGCGTCCAGTTGGCGCCGGCCAGGCTGCCCATGGTCCAGAACGTGAGGTCGCGCAGTTGCGCATCGTTGGCCACGAACGTGAAGAGGCCGATCATGGCGCCCGCCACCGCGTTGATGGCGATGCCCGCCAGCAGCAGTCCCGCCATGCCGGGCACGCGCCGCCCCAGCGTGTAGGAGCAGAAGGTGGCTAGCAGACTGCCTGCGAAGGCGGCCGGCGCCAGCACCCAGAAGCCGCCCGCGGTCAGCACGATGGCGGCCACCGCGCCCAGCGAGCCGCCCGCGGAAATGCCGATGAGGCCGGGCTCGGCCAGCGGATTGCGAAACAGCGCCTGCATCGCCGCGCCTGAAATGGCCAGCGCGGCGCCCGCCACCATGGCAAACAACACCCGCGGCAGCCGGATGTCGATCAAGACGTTGCGCCACAGCGCATCGCCCGGCGCGGGGTCGCCAAACAACAGCGTGGGCATGTCGCGCAGCGGAATCTGCACTGCGCCGCTGCTGCTGGCGGCCAGCGCGACCACCGCGAGCACGGCGCCCAGCACGGCCAGCGCCAGCGGCGCGGAAACGCGCCTTGCGCTAGCGCCCCATGACACCGGCCGCCTCCCGCTTGAGTTCGGTCAGCGCCAACGGCAGGCGCGGGCCCATGCCCAAGAGGAGCAAGTCGTCCATGACGATGACTCGCTTGCGCGCGGCGGCGGGCGTGGAAGCCAGGCCCGGCAGCGCCAGCAGCTTATCCACCCCGCCGGACGCTTCCAGCGACGTTCGAGTCACCAGGATGATCTCCGGCGCCAGCGCGCTGATGGCCTCGGCCGAGAGCGGCTTGTAGCCCTGCTGGTCCTTGAGCACATTGGCCAACCCCGCCATCGTCATGACTTCGTTGGCCGCCGTGCCGCCGCCCGCGCCTTGCAGCGTGCCGGTGCGGTTCATCACCAGGATGGCGCGAGCGCCGGTGACCGGAATCGCCTCGACCGCCTTCAGGTCGAGGGTGATCTCGTTCACCAACGCTTCGCCCGCCGGGGCCACGTCCAGCGCCTCGGCGATGTTGCGGATGCGGGCCTTCAGCGAGTCCACCGACGGAGCGTCCGGCACCGTGACGATGCGCACGCCCACGTCGCCCAGGCGCTTGAGCGCATCGGGCGGGCCCGCCTGCTCGGACGCCAGGACCAGATCCGGCTTGAGCGCCAGCACGCCTTCCACCGGCACCGCGCGGTAATAGCCGACGCGCGGCAGCTTGGTCGCGGCCTCGGGGTACAGGCTGGATAGATCATCCCCCACCAGCTTGCCGCCCTGCCCGAGCTGATACACGATCTCGGTCACGGTGCCGCCTAAGGTCACCACCCGTTCGGGCGGCGCCGCGTGCGCGCCCGCCGCCAGGAACCAGGCCGCCACTGCCAACCATTTCTTCATCGCTTTCGCTTCCATATGCGCCCGGCGCTCAAGCGGCCAGCGGCGCGCTGCACAGGCCAACCATCAGTTCGCGCCATTGCGGGATTTCCGGCTGACCGGGCTTGCGTTCGCCAAAGAACTGCACGATCAGGTCGCCCGTGCTGGCGTACACCTCCAGCGAGGTGACCCACCCGTCCGTTGTGGGCTTGTTGACGACCCAGGCCGAGGCGATGGCGGTGGTGTCCAGGTGCAGGTTGAACTTCGGATCCAGCACGTTGAACCACGGCCCCGTGCGGCGCAGCGACTGCACCGGCCCCGAATGGATCTGGATCATGCCGCGGTTGCCCACAAAGCACATGATGCGCAGGCCCGATTCGGATGCGGCCTGCAGCATGCGCTCGACAGCGTCGGCAGGCACCGGCTGCGCCAGGTCTTCGCCCGCGGCCGACAGCGCCGCCAGGCGCGACACCTTGAACTTGCGCAGGAGCGGAAAGAACTCGTGCGTGTCCTTCATGCCCAGCCAAGCCTCGCGCCAGGCCTGCGCGTCCTCGACCTGCCCGTCGTCCGACGACGGCGCGTACGGTTCGGTGACAGGCCACTGCGCCTGGCCCGCAAATCGCGCAACCAGCGCGTCCCACGCGGCGGCATCCGTGCCATCGGTGCGGTAGACCTTATGCACCGCCACACCCGCGCCGTCGAAGAATTGCAGGCTGCGGCGCCCGTCCTGCTCGACCGACCAGGCCGACTTCCACGCGGTAAAGAAAACGCGCAGGTCGATGTCCGGTCCCAGCACCAGGCCTACCGGACCGTCGGCCTGGATGTCCTCATACCGGCCGTGGCGCTCGTGCACACACCAGTCGTTGCGCGTGAGCGCCATCACTTCGCCCAGTGTGCCCAATTCGCGGAAAATCTCTTGCGGCGTGCCATGCAGCGCCGTCGCCTGCACGCCGCCACAGCCCGCGGCCACCCACTCGGCCTCGGACACGCCCAGGGCCTGGGCGAGATTGCGGGCGCGCAGCCCGGGTTGCGTCGCCGCCAGCGCCTCGTTGCGGGCACGCAGTTGCTCAGCGCGGGTCGAGAAATCGGTATTCGTCATCGTAGGCCCTCCGGCCGGTGCAAAAAACACTGCAGAAAACCGCCGCCGGTCCGGTCAGCGCCGAATGGCGGCGGACCGAACTCAATATTGATAAGTCAGTGAGACGCGCACGCTGCGTCCCGGTTCCGTGTACCAATCCACCGCACGCGGGATCGCGGTGGCGCCCGCGGTCGGCACGTTGATGGCCTCCCAGTACTTCTTGTCGAACAGGTTGAACACGCCCGCCTGCACCTGCAAGCCCTTCACCGCAGCCGGACGCCAGTAGCCCATCAGGTCGACCACGCCATAGCCCGGCGCCTTGAAATCAGGGTTGGGCGCGTCGGCCGAGGCATCCGGATACTCGACCTTGTTGCGCTGCATCGCCGTGGTCAGCATGGCGTCCACGCCCCACACGTCGCGGCCATACCCCACGCCCAGCACAGCTTTCAGCGGCGCCACGGAATTCAGGTACTGCCCCGTGCCCTCGTCCTTGCCGACCGCCCATGCCAGCGACCCCCACGTACGCCAGCCCGGCGCAAACTTCCAGTGCGCGCTTGCCTCGGCGCCGTAAATGCGGACCTTGGCGCGGTTGACGTTGCCCGTCACACCCAGCGGATACTGGCCTGCCCAGCCCGCCTGCCACTGCGGCGAACTGGCGTTCAGCGGCACATCGCCATCGATAAAGTTCTGATAGCGATTATCAAAGAACGATACTGCACCGCCCAGGTCGTCGGAACCGAGCTTGGCGCCCAACTCCCAGCCCTTGCTGGTCTCCGGTTTCAGGTACGGATTGCCCACGCGCAGATAGGTGCCCGGGCCGCCGTAGTTGGTGTAGAGCTGCGTGGCGCTGGGCGCCTTGAAGCCGTAGGCGTACTGCGCATAGAGGCTGAGCTGCTCGGCCGCCCGCCACGTGCCCAGCAGCTTGGGCGAGAAGCGGCTGCCGCTGTTGCTGGGCGGCAGCGCGCCCGCGTTGGGATTGCTTTCGTAGCCG
>JAEYVD010000649.1 GCA_023432075.1 Pseudomonadota bacterium
CGAGATGGGCATGCGGGCCACCATGCAGGCCGCATTGGCCGGCCTGGACGCCGAGACGCACCTGCACGTGAGCTTCGACGTGGACTTTCTGGATCCCGAGATCGCGCCGGGCGTCGGCACCACGGTAATGGGCGGTCCCACCTATCGCGAAGCGCAGCTTTGCATGGAGATGATTGCCGACACCGGTCTCATGCGTTCACTGGACGTGGTGGAACTGAATCCCGCGCTCGACGTGCGCAACCGGACGGCCGAGCTGGCCGTGGACCTTATCGAAAGCCTGTTCGGCAAATCCACGCTGGTGCGCCGGGGGGCCTGAAGGGCCCAGTGCGCACTGGACCGGCGCGCTACCCCTCGCGGTCGCGGCGGATTGCCTCTGCCGCCTCGCGCAGATGCAGCAGGTTGTCCTCGCGCTGCGCCCACACGCGCGGCGTAGGGCCGGCCACGCATAGCGCATACCATTCGCCCCCAAGATCCAGCGCCACCGCCAGACCGGTCAGGTCGACGACGCTCTCGCCCACGTTCGACGCCCAGCCTTGCTCGGCCGCGCGCGCCACATCGGCCAGCAGGGTTTCGCGCGTGGTCAGCGTGTGGTCCGTGTAGCGGGTGTATTGCGCCGCGGCCAGCACTTGCTCGCGCTCGGCGGCGGGCAAGCGCGCCAGAATGGCCTTGGCGACCGAGCTGGTGTGCAGCGGCCGCCGCTCGCCCGCACGCGCGGCATAGTGCACCGGCTGGGTGGATTCCACGACGTCCAGGAACACGACGGCCCCGTCCTGGATCTTGCCCAGCATCACGGTCTCGTTCGCGGCGTCGCGCAGCGCGGCAAGACGCGGACGCACCAAATCCAGCCACGGATCGCCGGTGAGGATCTGCGCGGCCAGGCCGTGCAGCTTGGCCGTCGGGTAATACCCGGCGCGGCGCCGGACCTCGTACAGATAGCCTCGGGCCACCAGCGTGCGCACCAGCGCCAAGCAACTCGACATGGGCGCGCCCAGACCCTGCGCCAGCTCGGTGAGCGGCATGGGACGCCGGGTCTGCGCAAACAGCTCCAGCAATTCCAGCGTACGAGCAACCAGCTTGACTTCCACGGCGTCTCCCTCCTACGTGGCAACGGATTCTGTCCACCCGGACTAGGGTGTTCCACCGTGTTGACTTTTCATGGACAGGTACCTAAATTCTTGCACAGGAATTTACATTCACCAATATGAAATGAATTTCAGCCGGCTGGAGCACCGGCGCCGCCTTCCCGAGTTACCGCGTCATCCAAACGTTCAAAAAAACGGCGTTCAATAAAACGGCCCGTTCGAGGGCTGGGAGACAGACAGATGCGTATCAAACCGGTGTTGGCGGCCCTGGCCGCCACTTTGGCCGCCTGCGCGGCGCAAGCCCAGTCCGACGTCGTGCGGCTGGGCGTATCGAACGATCGTTCCGGCATCTATTCCGACCTGGGCGGGCTCGGGTCCGAGATGGCCGTGCGCATGGCCGTGGAGGATTTTGGCGGTAAGGTCGCCGGCAAGACCGTCGAGGTGGTCGGCGCGGACAACCAGAACAAGGCCGACGTGGCCTCCGCCCTGGTGCGCCGCTGGTTCGACACCCAGAATCTGGTCGCGGTGGTTGACGGCGGCGCCAGCTCGGCCGGACTCGCGGCCCAGGGCGTCGCCCGGGAAAAAGGCGGCACCGCGCTCATCAGCGGCGGCTTTGCCGGCGATTTCAGCGGCAAGCAATGCAGCAACCTCAGCACGCAATGGGCGCCGGACACCTATGCGCTGGCCAACGCCGTGGTCAAGAGCGTGGTCGAGGGCGGCGGCAAGAGCTGGTATTTCATCACCACCGACTACGTGTTCGGCAAATCGCTGGAAAGCAATGCCTCGCGCTTCGTCGAGCGCGCGGGCGGCAAGGTCGTGGGCAGCACGCGCCACCCGCTGGGCGCCATGGACTTTGCCTCGTTCCTGGTCCAGGCCCAGTCCTCCAAGGCCGACGTCGTGGGCCTGGCCAGCGCCGGCGGCGACCTGGTCAACCTCATCAAGCAGGCGCAGGAGTTCGGGCTGGCGGGCGGAAAGCAGCGCATGCTGACGTTCCTGACGTTCATCAACGACGTCCACGCGATGGGCCTGCCGGTCGCGCAGGGCCTCACCTTTCCCACCGGCTTCTACTGGGACGCGGACGAGGACACTCGCGCGTGGACGCAGCGCTGGCAGAAGAAGATGGGCGTCACGCGCGCGCCGTCCATCGTCCAGGCCCTGAGCTACGTGGCCACCACTCACTACCTGCAAGCCGCGCAGGCTGCGGGCAGCTTCGACGGCGCGGCGGTCAACCAGAAGATGCGGGAATTGCCCATCACGACCAAATTGATAAAGAATGCCCGGGTGCGCCCCGAAGATGGTCGCGTCATCATGGACCTGTATCTGGTCGAGGTGAAAAAGCCCGCCGAGTCCAAGTACCCGAACGACTACTACCGCATCCTGTCCACGGTGCCCGGCGAAAAGGTCTTCGTGTCGCTCGCCGACAGCGAATGCCCCCTGGTCAAGAAATAGAAAGGAGACAACCATGAAGTGCTATTGCGTCGTCAATTTCCGCGA
>JAEYVD010000662.1 GCA_023432075.1 Pseudomonadota bacterium
TTTGAGCTTCGGCGTATCGACGTGCTGGTGAGCCGTCTGCGCGCCAAGGCGCAAAGCGCGGGCCTGAAGCTGCCGGTGTTGTCGGTGCGCGGCCAGGGCTACGTGTTCGCGGCCTGATCCAGGCCGCAGCCCAGGCGGCGTCTAGGCTGCCGGGCCGTTTGAGGGCAGGGTGACGACAAAGCGCGTGCCCACGCCCACCTTGCTCTGCATGGTCAGCGATCCGCCCTGGCTCTGGCAAATACGCCGGGCCAGATACAGCCCGATGCCCATGCCTTGGGTTTCGCGATGCGCGGACCGCCGAAAGCGCGGCTCGAAGATGCGGGCCTGTTCTTCTTCTTCGATACCAGGGCCGCGGTCCACGACGGCAGCCCAGGTCATGGGCGTTTCGCCGATGCGCGTGTGACCCGTCTCGATCCGCACCGGCTCGTTGGCCGGCGAATACTTGATGGCGTTGTGGATCAGGTTGCGTACGACCACGCTGGTGAGCGGGCGATCGCAAAAGACCGGTTGCGGCGCTTGCGCTTCAAGCACCAGCGCGTGCGCGGTATCTGGCCGCATCGCATTCACCACGTCGCGCACCAGATCGGCCATGTCGGTCTGTTCTCCACGCGGACTCCATGCGTGTTCCTCGAGGCGGTCCTGGTTCAGCAACTGGTCCATCAGTTCGGTCATCCTGCCGACCGACCGGTGAATGCGCGCCAGCCGCGTGTCCACGGTTTCGCCGCTATCGGACAGGATCATATCCAGCGATTGCGCGGCGGCGCTGATCGTGGCGAGCGGAGCGCGCAGCTCGTGCGAGATCAGCGCGTTCATTTGCCGCTGCGTGTCCAGCGCGCCGGCCAGTTCCGCCAGCCGCAGTTCGCCCTGCGCCAGATGTTCGGCGTCCGAGCCGGCGCCCGTCTTGCGGACGGACGCGGCAAGGTTGGAGGCGTCCAGCGCCAGCCAAACCAACGTGCCCGACACGAGCATCAGCCTAAGCACTTCCATGCCCGCGTCCGCGGCGTCCGCGCCGCCAGCATGCCAGGCGTCGTGACCGAGGATCCAGGCCGACACGGCATAGGCAAGCATCAGCGTCAGGCTGGCCGCTCGGCCACAGCGCTGCCGGATCGCACTGGCCAGGAACCAAAGCGCCAACGGCACGCTGAGCGCGGCGCACACGCCAGCTATCGTGGCGGGCAGCACGCCGGATTCGGTTTCGTACACAAAGATCAGCGCCAGGGCCGCCACCCCGGACAGCACGATGCTGATCCACCGGCATGCGGCGCCCAATCCGGCCGCAAGGCGCGAACCCTGCAACAGGGGCGCGGTCAGGGCGAGCAAGGCCGCGTAGGATGCGGCCTGCAGCGCGCCGGGCGGCATCAATTCGGGCAGGGAGCGAAACAGGCCTTCGAGCAGCGCGAAGATCATGCCCGCCGCGTACACCGCGTTGCGCGTATGCGCCCAGGCCACGCCGCACGCCATCGCGCAGGCGATCGCGACGCCGGCGGTCATGCCGGACTGCAGGCTGTCGTAGCCGGCATTCAGGCCGTAGGCAAGCGCATAGGCTGGCCAGAAAAGGGTGCACAGCAGCAGGCCGACTCCCGACCAGACGGATGTCCGGAACAAGCCGGGACGGCTTGGGCGGGGGTGGCGAAAATGCCAGCGGGTGCGAAGAAACAATCCTTCCGTCAACTAGGAACCCATTGGTGATCGTGCGCGAGGTCTTGCGCGTGGGCGGAGTTTACGACAGCGCCGCTGATCGCGCGGACGCCGATTCCCTCCAAGATGAGCCGCGTGGCGGCGTCCGGCACGTCGGCGGCATGGACTGACATGCCGAGCGTCATCGCGGTGGCGACCACGGTGGCTGCCAGGTGCTGGCTGCCGGGACTTTGGAGCAGTCCGCTGATGAAGCTGCCGCTCAGTGTCACGTAAGAGACCGGGAATTCGTGCAGGTGCTCCATCGCCCCGAACTGCTGCGACAGCCGCGATACACCGACCCGCCCGCCGGCACCGGTGACGATGTCGCAGAGCTGGCGCACGTCGGCGCCTTGTTCGACTAGTCCCGCCGCCTCGACTTCCAGGATCAGCCGGCTCGCCAGCGCGGGCCGGTCGGCGAGCATGCGTTCCAGGCGCCCGAAAAACGATCCTTGCGCAAGCGTGGCAAGCGACACCGGCACGGTCAAGGCGCCCTCATGCGTGAACAGCCAGTCCAGGCCCAGCCGAATCGCCTGGATATCGCACTCGGCGGACAGACCCAGGCGCACGGCGGGCGGCATGAAGATCGAGGCAGGCACGGGATCGGTGCCGGACAGATCGTGCAGCGTCAGGCTGGCCTCGTGCTGCAGCAGCGTGCCGGATAGATCGTGCAAGGGCTGCGCCGACAGGGAAAACCGGTGCTGCTCCAGCGCCGTGATCAGCGCGTCGTGCCAGCTGTATTCGCCGATGCGGGTGCTGTCGGCGGCCTGGCTCGCCGGCGCGATCTGATCGTCATCGGCGCTTTCGGCGCACATCAGCGCGTGGTCCAGGCGGGCCAGGATGTCGCTCATGTTGTCGCCCGGCGCGAATGCGGCCATGGCCAGCGCCCAGCGGCACCAGCCGTACTTGTCCATGGGCACGCGCAACGACCGCAGTTCGCGGCGCACGCGTTCGGCCAGCACGCTGGCCTGCGGCGCGGAAGTGCGCGGCAGCAGCAGCGCGAAATCCGATCCGCTGATGCGCGCGATCAGCGTGCCGGGGCCGCCGAACTCCTGGACCAGCTTGCGCAGGCGGTCCGACGAGGAGCGCAGCCACTGGTCGGTGAAGGCGCGCGACAGGTGCCGGTTGATCTGCGCCAGGTCGCGTTGCCGGAACATCAGCAGATGGCCACCTGCCTCGTCGGACTTGTCGGCCAGCGCCAGCCGGAACTGGTCGACAAAATGCTTGCGGTTGGACAGCCGGGAGATGGGATCCCGGTAGATCTCGCTTTGCAGCGATTCGATGCGGGCGTTCTGTTCCTCGACCGTGGCGGCGACGCGGCGCTGCGCATCGACAAGCGCCTGATCCACCCCGGGCACTTCGCACGAACCGGTCATCGGCGCGTCCGCGCCCGGCGCCAGGGCGCGGACGCGTTCACAGATGTCGCGGGACGTGCGCGCCTCGATCCAGCGGACCAGGTTCGTCGCGAAGAGGGCCCAAAATGCGGCCGCCGCCAGCACCAGACCAAGCACCCGGACGCCGCCTTGCCACAAGGTGTCGCGCGCCAGCCGTGCATCGGCCTGCACGGTGAGGACGCCCTTGGCTTGGCCCCCCGGGATGACGAACGGCCGCGAAACCGCGGGCGCCTCCATGTTCAACCAGGCGGCACGCCAGTCGGGCTCGCGTCCGGTGGCTTGCCCGGTCCGGCGTTCCACGCGGATCGCGTTCCCTTCGTTCGTGATATTGACCAGCGAATACAGGCCTTGTCCAAACAGCTGATCGGCAAGCTCGATCTGCTCTCGATGGCTTCCCGTGCTGTGCGACAGCGCCCAGGCGAGCGCGTTGGCGCCCGTTTCGCTTTGCTGGGCAAGCTGCGTATTCAGATAGCGGTGCGCCGCCAGCATCCCCAGGGCTTGCGCGCCGAGCAGGATGAAGCCGATCAGAAGGGCAGAGCAGAAAAGCAGCCGGCGTAATGTGGACATGTACTTGCGAGTCCCTTCCTGGGCATACGCGGCAATGGGAGCCGGGGGCGACCAATGCTGCTTCAACGGGCATCAGGCGGCAAGGTCGCCTGCGCGGGATAAAAACCTGGATATCAAACGTGACACACGTTACGAAACGCCCGTGGGTGGCTTGGATGCGGTAATGGGGGTTGTCACAGAACGCACAGAATATTACGAAATCCTCGGTCATATCAGACAAGGTGTGTAATTATTTCGTTCGTGAGAATGGCCCGGTTGAGAACTATTGAGACACTGCGTATTAATTTTTCGGGTCGCGGTGTCGTAGATGGGTCGAGGCATGGCGAAAGGACCGGCCAGCGACCGCCTTCCAGGGCCCCGTCATGACCGCTGCGAGCAACATAGGATCCAAAGAAAGTCAGGAGAAAGGGGCGCGTTGCCTCCGAAATGTGGCGTTTTTTTGCGAAAACAATGCATAATTTAAAATATGTTACAGCCCCCGGGCCCGTGGTCGGGCCGCAACGCCGGGGGCTTATGGATAGGGGGCTCCGTGCGTGAGAGTTACCTGCTCGCACTGTGCCTGACGCTCGCGGGCGCACTTGCAGCGATCAGTCTGCTGTTCTTCCGCCGGGAGCGTGCGCTGCGCCGCCGCCTGACGCGGGATGAACTGACCGGCCTCCTTAGCCAGCAGGAGCTGCATCGTCGCGTGCGTGCCTGGCTGGGCCAACCGCAAGGCACGACGCGGCGCGGCGCCTTTTTCCTCGTCAGTTTCGAGCACTATGCCCAGATCAGCGCCATGCTGCGGGCGGGTGAAGATCAGGCGCTGCTGGTCCAGGTGGCCGATCGCATCAGCCTGGTCACGCGCGCGCTCGGGGGCATGGCCGCGCGTACCGGGACCGACTCGTTCACCGTCTGCGTTCCCGGCGTGGACGAAGAGGGCGCCGCCCAGGTGTCCTCCAAGCTGCTGGCCGACCTGAGCGTGCCTTACGAGCTGGGCGCCCGTCCCCTCATTGCCGTCTTTCGCATCGGCGCCGCCCTGTACCCCGCCCACGGCCGCAGCGTCGAGGAACTGCAGCGTTGCGTGCAGGTTGCGATGGTGCCGCTCAAGGACCGGGGCGGCGAGGGCTGGAATCTCTTCGACTTCCGGTTGCTGGCACGGCAGCGGGACCAGCAGGGCCTGGAAAACGACCTGCGGCTGGCGCTGACCACGCCGTCCATGGAGCAATTCGAACTCTACTACCAGCCGGTCTGCGACAGCGCGACCGGGGTGGTGCAGGGATGCGAGGCGCTGCTGCGTTGGCATCACCCGGTGCTGGGCAGCGTGTCGCCCGCCGTGACGATCGAACTGGCCGAACGCAGCGGCCTCATCGTGCCGCTGGGCGCCTGGATCCTGGAGCGCGCCTGCTCGCAGGCGGCGCTGTGGCCGGCCGCGTGGCGCGTGCACGTGAATCTGTCGGTCAAGCAGATGAACGAGGATGGGCTGGTTCAGCTTGTCTCGGACGTGCTGGCCGCCACCCGCCTGTCGCCACGCAAGCTGGTGCTGGAGATCACCGAATCCATCTTCATCCTGCACTACGAGCGGCACGTGAAGATCCTGAACACGCTGCGCGAGATGGGTATCGGGGTGGCGCTGGACGACTTCGGGTGCGGCTATTCCAGCCTGAACCATCTGCGCCATCTGCCCATCGACTGGGTCAAGATCGACCGCAGCTTTATTTCCGCCCTGGAATCGGACGCCGGCAGCCGCGAGGTGGTGTCCGCCCTGTTCGGCCTGTGTCAGGCAATGCACCTGCCGGTGGTGGCCGAAGGCGTCGAGACGGAAGGCCAACGAGAAATCCTCAAGTCGCTGGGATGCCGGGTGATGCAGGGTTTTCTGCTGGGACGGCCTGCGCCGGCCGCCGAAATCCAGGCTTTGGCTGCGGCGGTGTCATAATCGGGGTTGCTTGCAAACCCGACCTGTTGACTCC
>JAEYVD010000675.1 GCA_023432075.1 Pseudomonadota bacterium
TTTTGATCCGCAAAAGTGAAATGCGCGACCTCGACCGAATCGACCTCAAAATCCTCGATATCCTGCAGCGCGAAGGCCGGATTTCGGTCACCGAATTGGCAGAGCGCGTCAGCCTGTCGGCCACCCCCTGCTCCGACCGCGTCAAGCGCATGGAGCGCGAGGGCGTCATCACGGGTTACCATGCGCGCGTCAATCCGGCGGCGCTGGGCAAGAACCTGCTCGTCTTCCTGGAAATCAAGCTGTCGGCCAAATCGGGCGACGTCTTCGACAAGGTCAAGAAAGAGTTGCTGTACGTCCCGGAAGTCATGGAGTGCCACCTGGTGTCGGGGGACTTCGACTATCTGGTCAAGGCCCGCCTGACCGAAATGAACGAGTACCGCCGTCTTTTGGGCGAAATCCTCAAGCGCCTGCCCGCCTCCGCCGAATCGCACAGCTACATCGTGATGGAGGAAATCAAGGAGACGCTCTTTCTGCCGGTGGACCGTTAGGGCCTGTTCACACTAAAAGATGGGATGCGCCCTGCCCCGGCCACCTGCGGCCGCGGGGTTGTTACCGAAAAAACCGTTGGCGGCTGCTATGCTGCGGCCCTCCCGGCGAACCAATGCGTTCGTCCGACCCTATTTTTGCTCTTGCCTATGACCCGTCTTTATAAATACTTCTTTCGCGGCCTGATCACCGTCCTGCCGCTGGCGCTGACGATCTACCTGCTGTATCTCTTTCTGGCCTGGACTGAAGGCGTGGCGCTGACCTTCCTGCGCCCCTTCATCGGCGGCTTCTACGTGCCGGGCATGGGTCTGGCGCTGGGGATCCTGGGCATCCTGGCCATCGGCTATCTCGTGTCCAAGCAGCGCGTGCAGCGCGTTTTGACGCTGGTCGAGATGCCGTTTACCAACCTGCCGGTGGTCAAGAGCATCTATTCGTCGCTCAAGAGCTTTGCCGACTACTTTTCGCCCAGTTCCAAGAACACCGCCCAGCAGGTCGTCGTCCTGCGCATCCCGGGCCAGCAACTGGAGTTGGTGGGTCTGGTGACCCGCCGCGGCACGGACGGCCTGCCCGAAGGGTTCACCCAGGGCGACCGCGTCGCGGTCTACCTGCCGATGGGTTACATGATCGGCGGCTACACCGTCTTCGTGCCGCAGGAATGGGTGCAGCCCATCCAGATGTCCGTCGAGGAAGCCATGCGCTCGTCGCTGATCGCCTGGATGGCGCGCGCCGAGACCGGCAACAACCGCCCCGTGCCTCCCGCCGGCCCGCAGGCGCCCGTGGAGGCCCCCGCCGCTGCCCCGGCCGCCTCGGCCGCGACTTCGCCAGCCAACCCCGCCGCCCCGGCCAATCCCGGCACCCCCGGCAACGGCCCGGCCTGACCCCGCCGTTTCGAAAGCTCATCATGTCCATCATCGAATTCACGCTCGCCGAAGGCAGCCCCTATATCGAGATCAACCAGCTGCTGAAGGCGACCGGCCTGTGCGACAGCGGCGGCGCCGGCAAGATGCTGGTGGCGGACGGCCAGGTCAGCGTCGGCGGCGTGGTCGAAACACGCAAGACGGCCAAGATCCGCGATGGCCAGATCGTGACCTGCGGCGGCGTGCGCATCGTCGTTCGCGCCTTTGCCGGCCCGCATGACGACGCGGGCGGCAGCGCCTGATTTCCTGTTGATCCCTATTCGCCGCGAGCCGTCATGAAACTCAAGATGTCCCAGAACTCCATTTTTGCCGTGCTGCTGCGCTCGCCGTGGTGGATGAGCGCCGGCGTGGCCGTGCTGCTTTGCGCTGGCGGCTTTGCCGCGCTGCCGCTGGAGTATGCCGCGATGGGCGTCTTTGCCGCGGTGCCGTTCGCCGTAATTTCCCTCATGGCGGCCTACAAGCAAATGCGCGCCCCGTCCGGCGCGCGTGTGCAGGCAGTCACCGAGGCGGTTGCCGCGATGTCGTGGGCTGACTTTTCGCGGACCGTTGAAGCCGGCTTCCGGCGCGACGGCTGCGAGGTCGAGCGCCTGCAAGCGCCCGGCGCCGATTTCGCGCTAAGCAAGGATGGCCACGTGGCGATCGTCAGCGCCAAACGCTGGAAGGCCGCCCGGAACGGGGTGGAGCCGCTGCGCGAACTGCAGGCCGTGCGCGAAAAGCGCGGCGCCCGCGAAGCCATCTACATTGCGCTGGGCGACGTGTCCGACAACGCGTTGCAATACGCGAAGGCGCAAGGCGTGTCCCTGATGACGGCGCCGGAACTGACCAAGCTGCTGCGCGACCTGAAAGCCTGAACGCCTGAATGCCGCCGGGCGCGGCCTACACCACCATGACCGACGTGGCCGCCACGACGCGCCACGCGCCCGACGCAGAATCGGGCGCCCAGGTCCGCATGAAACGGAACGTGCCGTTGGCCGGCACACCGTTGTAGCTGCCCGCGATGCGGGCCAGCACCGACACAACCGCGCAATCGGTCCGCGGCAGGATGCACTGCTCGGACAGATCCAACGCGTGAATCTTGAGCAATCCGCCGCGGTGGGCGTCCAGGTCGTCTTCGCGCGTGACCGTCCAGCCCATGTGATTGACGA